>JBDSUW010000022.1:0-13313 GCA_039927535.1 Chitinophagaceae bacterium
GCTTTAATGTGCAAATCAGAAGTGCCAATGCCTGTATGTATTCTTGGGCGGGCAGCATGTTTAACTGCTGCTGCTGCTACTTCAATATCTTTTTGAACAGCACGGCTTAATCCGCATACTGTTGCATTTTTAATAACTTTTGCAATCTGGCTTACGGAATCAAAATCGCCGGGAGAGGAGATGGGAAAACCAGCTTCAATAATATCTACGCCTAAGTATTCCAGTTGCAAAGCCAGTTCAAGCTTTTCGTTTGCGTTTAACTTACAACCCGGCACCTGTTCGCCGTCACGGAGTGTTGTATCAAAGATTTGAACTTTTGCTTCTGCCATAATAAATTGATAAATAAGTGAGTTAAGATTGCAAGTGGCTTATTTTTGTAAAGCTGTCTACCAGATAAACTATCTGCGCTACTAAATTAGACTGGATATAATGCAAGTAGAAATCAAAATGAACCTGGTTTTACACCGTTTAAAGGACAGTTTTTCGGCTGAAACCCTTTACTGGTAAGGATTTTAAATATTAAAACTACAATGCCCAACCTCTCAACAGATGCCTTGTTTCAACTGGTTAAATCGCTGGAAAAGAGTGAGAAGCGGAATTTTAAGCTCTATGCAAAGCGAAACTCATCTTCTCAGGACCTAAAAGTGGTTCAGCTTTTCGATGCCATGGATAAAATGGCAGATTATAATGAGAAGGAATTATTGAAGAAAACGAAGAGTGTAAAGAAGCAGCAGTTATCAAATATCAAGGCCAATTTATATAAGCAAATCCTTTCGAGCCTGCGATTAATTAAAGAAGAAGATAATATTGATATTCACCTGCATGAGATGATGGATCATGCCCGCATCTTATATAATAAAGGATTGTACTTGCAGAGTCTAAAAATGATTGAACGATTAAAGGAAACAGCCAAAGCCCATCAACAGCTTACTTTTTTACAGCAGGCATTGTTTTTTGAAAAAAAAATCGAGTCCTTATACATTACAAGAAGTATTCAGAATAAGGCTGATCTTTTAACTGCTGAATCTGATTCAGTAAATAATCAGATTACACTTGTCAATCAGCTTTCTAATCTTTCTTTGCAATTGTATAGCTGGTATATAAAGAATGGACATGCCAGAAACAGTAGAGACATTTCAGAGCTACGGGGCTTTTTCGAAAAGAACCTTCCTGCCGATGCTGTACAGGCTGTAGGATTTTATGAAAACCTTTACCTCTATCAGAGTTATGTGTGGTATGCATTTATCAGACAGGATTTCTTACAGTACTACCGTTATTCACAAAAGTGGGTAGATGCATTTACGACCTACCCTGAGTTATTAAAAACAGAAACCGCCAGTTATATAAAAGGAGTGCATAACCTGATGACGGCGCAGTTCAGTTTATTAAGTCAGGAAAAACTGGCGATAAGTATTAAGCAGTTTGAGAATTTCACAAAGCAAAAATTTTTGCAGGACAATGAGAACAACAGAATTCTTGCTTACCAATATTTATACACGGCGAGAATCAATTTATATTTTCTGCAAGGCAATTTTACCAAAGGACTACGCCTTGTTCCCTTTTTGGAAGAGATGTTGAAAGAGTATAGTTTGTATTTGGACACACACCGTGTATTAATTTTTTATTATAAAATAGCCTGTTTGTATTTCGGCAGTGGCGATAATGAAAAGGCAATTGATTATTTAAATCGCATCATTAACCAGAAAGGAGATCTGCGAACTGATCTACAATGTTATTCAAGATTGCTGCATTTGATTGCACATTATGAATTGGGCAATTTCGATTTGCTAGAGTATTTAATAAAGTCAGTCTATCGCTATATGGCAAAGATGGAAAACCTGAGTAAGGTAGAGGAGGAGATGTTTGCATTTCTACGTCGTTCCTTCCATGTAGGTGCCAAAGCGTTGAAACCCGAGTTTGAAAAACTAGTAACTAAGCTTAAAAAGTATGAAGGCAATCCATTAGAAAGCCGTGCCTTTGTTTACCTCGATGTAATCTCTTGGTTGCAAAGTAAAATAAGTGGAGTGCATGTACAGGATGTGATTAAGGAGAAATTTTCGAATGGTAAAAGAAGGGAGTGATTTTTTACTCACTTGAATTTTATCTTCATTCCTTCATGAGAAGTAACAAAGCCTAGTTTTTCATAAAAGCGGATGGCATCCGGTCGTTGTTTGTCAGAAGTAAGTTGCAATAGCACACAGCCTTTTTCTTTCGCTCTGTTGATGATGTATTCAAATACTTTTTTACCAATACCTTTTCCCCTGTGAGCAGCATGTGTACGTACAGATTCTACTTGTGCCCTCAAACCTCCCTGGTGTGCAATATTCTGAACAAAGGTTAACTGAAAAGTGCCTACCGTTTCTCCATCCATTTCTACTATTGTCAGTTCCTGTTTAGGATCTGCGCTTATAATTTCAAATGCTTTTATATACTCTGGTAAAAGCGGCAAGTCTGCTTTTTCTCTGGATGCGCCTAACGTATCATCTGCCAGCATACATACAATGTCATAAAGATTATCGACAGTGGCCAGGCGAAAGGTAAGTTCGTTTTTCATTTTCTTAATTATGTAAGCTGATTTTGCGTATGGGTAGAGTTTTGAAAGATAACTAATACTTCAGATACATCCGGTGATTGGGATTTAAATGTGTTTCGGAGATCCTAAAATCATAACTTCCAATGATGGTGAAGCCAGCTTTCTTATAAAAGTTAACTGCCCTTTCGTTTTCTACCCATGTGTAAAGCCACATGCCTGCCTGCTGCTGACTTTTGGATAACTCAATATTAAAGTTGAGTAATGCAAAGCCAAGCTTCATACTATTAAACTCTTTCAGTACATATATTCTTTCCAGCTTGGTGATGTTAGTTGTCAAAACATCCGGAGCACTACAGTTCAATATTATTTTTGAAAAACCTGCCGGTTGGTTGTTGTAATAAATAAAGTGATAGATATTGTTTGCATCTACTAATTCTTGTTTGCATGCTTCGGTATTGTAAGCTGTGTTTATATAAGTCTCCACATCTTCTGTTGCTGCACTATGCCCATGCGATTCAAAAAATGTTTGTCTGCCGAGTTGGGATAAAAGTTCAACATCTGTTGGGGTGACTTTACGGATGGTGGTCATTTAGTTTTTATTTTGAAGACGTGGTAGGAAAATAAGTCTTACTCCGGGTCTTTAAAAATGTATTGCTCTTCATATTCTATTTCAAATTCTTTTAAGAGATTCTTGTACTCATCCAGAAAGGTCTCTTTCTTGTGATGTGTTTCTTGGTTTTGAATGTAACGGATTACATCCGGCACATCTCTTTTAGAATAGGCAAATGCACCATATCCTTCCTGCCAGGAAAAGTTACCGGAAAGAAATTCTTTTCTTTAATCCATTTGCTGCTTTCTGTTTTTACATTTTGTATCAATGCTGAGATGGCTTGTGTGGGACGCAGACCAATTAAAATATGTATATGATCTGGCATACTGTTTATTTGCAGCATTTTATGACCATTGTTTTGAAAGATGCCGGTAATATATTTATGTAATTCATCTTTCCACTCTTTTTCGATCAGCGAAGCCCTGTATTTTACTGCGAATACAAATTGACTATGAAGTTGTGTGTAAGTGTTTGCCATTTTTTTTATAAAACTTGTAAATAAATGTACAAGTTATTTATGTTTTTAGTCAGTTGAATTAATTATCAGGTTGCACAAAGCGTTCCGCTGGAACGCTGGGTCATTTACGTTTTGGATGGTTACCTATAAGATGTCCCTACGGGACAGATAAACGAATGCTGAAGTCGTTTGTGTTCCAGCGGAACACAATATGGGTGGAATAAAAAAGTAAGCAATGCAGTGGTAGCGTTCCGTAGGAATGCTTTGTGCTTGAATGCTTTTCACAAAGGAGTGTCAGATAGTGTCGGATAATTATAAGAATGCACAAAGGGTTCCGCTGGAACGCTGAGCCATAGATGGTTTAGGCTGTTTATATAATGGTGAAGGTCTGCCAATGTAGAATATACTTTGTTTTTTTTTTTTTGTTACCAAATGAATATCTTTAATTCAATAGATAAATACAAAAGTTTAAGAATGTTTTTATTAGTTATGCGAAAGAGGATATTGAGCCAGCCGTGTGGCTTTACGATCAACTTTTGTCTGAAAACTATTCACCTTGGCTTGATAAAAAAAGATTGAGTTTGGGCTCAAACTGGGATTATGAAATTAAAAAGGCGTTAAAGGAAAGCACATTTATAATCTTATTGCTTTCTTCTAATTCTGTTGCAAAAAGAGGTTATGTTCAAAGAGAATACAGATTGGCATTAGAATATGCTGAGACAAAATTAGAAGATGATATATATATTATTCGGGTATTACTTGATAAATGTACTGTGCCGTTTAATATTGACAAATTTCAATGGATTGAGTATGCTGGGGAAAACGCAATTGAGCAAATTGTAAAAGCACTTAATTTTCAACGAGCAAAATATTTAGCATCAGTTTCAAAAGATAAAATCAATATTGAAGATTACATTAACCTTAGTTATGATTTGAAAGTGAAATCCAAAACAAAGGCAGACTTTTCATGCAAGGTGCCGCAATATATCAATAATCCCTTTTTTGATGAATCCTTTATTAATTCTTTCATACAACATACTGCACTATTAGCAATTAGTGTGCATTGAAAGTTTTTGCATAATTATCCTGAGGAAAACGATTATAACTTTAAGATTGACCTAGCCTGTAACATTTCTCGTATTTCTAATAACTCACTTAGCTTAAGTGTTTCTGACGATAGCTACACTGGTGGCCCGAGACCTAATACATCAATCACTACCTTAAATTTTTTATTTAACCCGGAAAGATTAGCTAGTCTTGATGATATCATTGATTACAGTAGCTACCCAGAGTTTGCCAAGAATATGATTGAAAGATACGGGAGTGTTGAGCAGAAAGACTTTTTAAAAGATCATTTAGATATTCCGTATTACCCGAATAGTTTCTTACTGACTGAGGAAAGCATAGAACTTGTTCTTTTAGAAGGCTTGCCCAGATACATGATGACATTAGCATTTTTAGAAATTCCTATTAAAGATCTAAAACTAAAAGTTGAAATTTAAATCTTCAGTTTTTTTAAAGATCAATAAAATAGAAAACCTTAGTGTGTTCTCTGATATTACAAAATGCTGAATAGCGAACCGAACGATGAAGAGTGCGACGCAAGAGACGATGATAGTAGCATTGGTGCCGGGCTAATAATTCCTGTGTATAACTGCTGAAGAAAGTCTTCTGAATAAATGCTCTTTCCTTCTTACATTTGCGCAATTTATTTATACGCAATGACTGAAACACCTACTCCCGCCGTTTTATTGTTAGCTGATGGAACTGTTGCTCACGGACAGGCTTTTGGTGCTATTGGCACTACCACCGGCGAAATTTGTTTTAATACCGGCATGACCGGCTACCAGGAAGTGTTTACCGACCCCAGTTATTTTGGGCAGATACTGATTATGAATGCGGCGCATATCGGTAACTATGGTGTGAAGGAAGCGGATGTGGAAAGCGATAGTGTAAAAATAAACGGATTGATTGGTCGCAACATGGAAGACCAGTACAGCCGTAAGATGGCGAAGGGTTCGCTGAATGATTATTTGAAGGAAAATAATATTGTTTCGATAGAAGGTGTGGACACAAGAGCTTTGGTGGCACATGTACGTACGAAAGGTGCGATGAACTGTATCATATCATCGGAGACGACAGACATTGAATTATTAAATAAGAAACTGGCCGAAGTGCCGGATATGAATGGACTGGAACTGGCTTCTGTTGTTAGTACTAAAGAAGCGTATGAAATGGGCGATGCGAAGTCTGCCATACGCATTGCGGTAATGGATTACGGTGTGAAGCGGAATATTTTGAACTGCTTGGTGGAACGAGGAGCTTTTGTAAAAGTGTTTCCTGCAAAAACGCCGCTGGTTGAAGTGAAAAAATTTGAACCGCATGGTTATTTTATTTCCAATGGCCCCGGCGATCCGGCACCGATGGATTATGCCGTGAACACACTGAAAGAAATATTGAAAGAAGAAAAGCCGATGTTTGGTATTTGTTTGGGTCATCAGTTGCTGGCAAGGGCAAATGATATTCCTACTTTTAAAATGCATCATGGTCACCGTGGACTAAACCATCCGGTGAAGAATTTAATAAGTGGCCGTTCTGAAATTACTACACAGAATCACGGCTTTGGTGTGGACCCTGAAGCAATGAAGATAGCAGACCATTTGGAAATAACTCATGTAAACCTGAATGACAAATCCATTGAAGGAATAAGAGTGAAAGGGAAACCTGCTTTCTCTGTACAATATCACCCTGAAGCAACTCCGGGGCCGCATGATTCAAGATATTTATTTGATGAGTTTATTGCCTTGATAAAAGCGCAGAAGAATTAATTGAATACTTCTCAATTTTTATAGCCGGGAAGGAAATAAAACGGTAAGATTCGTATTCATTCACTTCTTGCCTTCCCGTCTTTCCGGCAGAAATCCTTTTCGGCAATTATCGTTAATAATTTTCCGCCTGCCTTCTCTTCGATGAATTTGGTGCGCTGATAAAGGGCGCAGAAGAATTAATTGAATGCTACTCAATTTTTAAAGCCGGGAAGGAAATAAGCCGGTAAGTATTATTTCCTTTCTCTTTCCGCCTTTCCGTCTTCCCGGCTACATCTTCATTTGAATTTGTTTTATATTCGGGCAATGAAAATCGCCATCATCAACGGACCAAACCTTAATCTGCTCGGCAAAAGAGAAACAGATATCTATGGCAATATGCCTTTTGAAGAATATTTAGAAATGTTGAAGAAAAAATATGCCAACATTGAAGTAAGCTATTTTCAAAGCAATGTGGAAGGTGAACTGGTGAATGAATTACAACGCATCGGTTTTGAGTATGATGGTATTATTTTAAATGCGGGAGCTTATACACATACATCAGTTGCCATAGGTGATGCAGTGGCGGCTATTAAAACACCTGTGGTGGAAGTGCATATTTCCAATGTGCATGCCAGAGAAGATTTTCGGAAGTTCTCACACCTTAGTGGAAAGGCAGTTGGCAGCATTTTCGGTTTAGGATTGAAAGGCTATGAGCTGGCTATGGAATATCTGGTTTTAAAATAGCAGTACATCCTCCCACTTTCGGGGGAGAGATGACTGTATAATAATAAATATTTTCACTAAAACTAACCACCATGAAGAAGTTAATTTTTTTTCTTGCTATTATCCTTTCTATTACCACTGTTGCACAAAAAACATTAACGCCGGTGCAGATTGCCGAACGAAACAAACCGGGCACAGTAATGATACAGGCAACTTTTAAAGGAACTGTTTCAGCTATTAAACCAGAATTTGATGAAGCGGCTCTTCGGGCACTTGCAATGGAAATAAAAGATGGTTTGGAGGAAGAAGACCTGTTTACAAAAGACCTGTTCTGGAATTTGTACATCAAGGCTTTTTGTGCTAATATTTCGAAGTATATGATGAAGGGAAATGAAACAGTGAGCAAAGAATTGAATACAACAATGATGGGTTCCGGTTTTATTATTACACCCGATGGGTATGTAATTACAAATGCTCATGTGGTAGATGAAAATGGAGAATCAATGAAGAAGAATTTTGCAGAACAGGCTTTCCAGGGAATAATTGAGCAGGATGCAAAAGAAATGGAAGCATCAATGGGACGAAAACTTACAGAAGAAGAAGCAAAACTATTAACGGATGCTAACAGCTGGTATTTTTCGCAAACCTTATCAGTGGGAAAGATTAATAAAGAGTTTAGTGTGGTGATGGGGATTTCGGGAGATAAGAACGAAATTATCCCTATGGTAATACGGGCAGAACTGGTAACACAAGGTGCTCCTATCCCTGGAAAAGATGTAGCGATTTTGAAACTTATGAAAAAACATGTTTACCCAACCATCCGCATTGGAGATGATAAAGGAATGAGAGTAGGTGATCAGGTGTATGCGTTAGGTTATCCCGCCGTGGCAACTTTTCATCCGCTTATTTCAGAAAAATCTGTTTCAGAAGCTACATTGACAAGAGGATTAGTTAGTGCCAAGAAGAATATGAAAGATGGCTGGGAAGTATTGCAAACAGATGCTTCTATTACGCATGGCAATAGCGGCGGACCAGTGTCTAATGAACAAGGCGAAGTGATTGGCCTTGCCACATTTGGTAGTATTGATGAACAAAGAGGGCAGGAAGTGCAAGGAATGAACTTTATAGTACCGGTTACGATTGTGCAGGAATTTATTAAAAAAGCAAAATTGAAGCCTGAGATGAGTGATATTTCATTGGCATATGAAAGTGCTCTGGATCTTTTTGATAAAGCATGGTACAAAAAAGCAATAGTAAAGTTTAAAGAAGTGAAAGAAATGAATGGTTCTTTTCCATTTGTTGATAAGTTTATTGAAGAAACGGAAAGTAAAATAAGTAAGGGTCTTGATAAAGAACCAAAAGGGATTGATCCAATGTATTATTATATCGGTGGTGGAGCATTGTTGTTGATATTGGTTTTAGTGCTTGTGTTGAGAAGAAAGAAAAAGTAAAATGCATTAACAGGTATTATAAACTTGCTTTTATGACCCATCATTATGGGAAAAAAAATACCCAGTTGCAGAGTTTATTCGGTTAATTTCTTCAGTAAAAAACGTATTTTTTTTGGTATAATATTTTCGGTACAAGCAAATAAATAATATTTATACTTATTCGCTGACTTATTATTGAAAACTGATTACCATGAAAGCAATCTTTTTGTTATTAGCTGTACATTCTTTTATATTGTATCAAAGTGAAAAAAATAAGAAAATTACAGCAAATAAGGAGATGCAGAAAATATATGCTACGTCTTTATTTGTTAGTAAACAATACAATTCACAAATAATATCCTCTGTATATTTTAATCCAGACCTTATTGAATCGAATTTAAATTCAGAAAATAGCTGGAATAATAAATAATTTCCTTAGTGTTAAGTCCAATGGCCAACATCTGTTGCCAAGCTTTTGATATTAAGAATATTCTGTATATAATAAATGAACTTCTTTTTACCAAAAATGATTAATACAAAATATTAAAACAAATAGTCATTTCATTATCTATTTCCTAAATTAAAATTTTTGATTTAAAAATTTAGCCTTTGAGAATAGGTAAGAAGGAATTATTTTATTGAGTAAAAAAAAGCCACTTATTAAGCGGCTTTTAAAAAGGTAATTAACAATAGTACCAATACTTATAGTAGTAGCAGTATCCCCAGGCATCACAATAGTAATACCAATAATAACACCATCCGGTACCACGGGAACCATCAGGTGCTTTGTAATTTTGCTGGAAATCGAGAATGGCAGTTGTAATTGATTTTGCATCGGCATTGCTCAATGTTTTACCGGCAGAATAGCTGACATTTTTAATTGTCGCTTCTTTTTTACTGCTACCTCGGCTTGCAGAAAGGTCTGCATTAGCTACCATACTTAAAAACCCGATATCAGAATCGGTAAGGACAGTACCATCTTTCATTGGAGAAATTGTTTTTTCTGACTGACCGAAAGCGACTGACATTGTCAATAGGAATGCAGAGGCCAGCATTAACTTAATTTGTTTCATAATTGAACGTTTAATGATGAAATGTGGTGAAGAATTAAATTTACTCATTTTTTTAAATAAACAGGGTTTAATCTGATTATTTATCAAATTTACTATTGAAATAAAAATATTCTATACCCTGTGATGGGTATTTTATGCAATAATCCGGTAATTGCCTATTTTAACCACCATTAAATAGGGTTATTCGGGAATTGATTCATCGTCGTCTTCAGTATTAGTACTTTTAACGTCTTTCTTTTGCTTTGGTTTCTTCTTCATCCATTCTGGATCTTTTTTTAGCTTTTGCACATCATCCAGTTTAGCAATATACAAACTGCGGCCATGTGTGCCGAGTACAATTTCATTTTCTCTTTCTTGAATAGCAATATCATGCACCGGCATCGACTTAGGTGTGCCTGCATTCCATTGCATGAAGTTGTTTCCTTTGTCGAAGCTTACATACAAGCCGCCATCAGTTCCAACATAAATTATATTTTCATCTTTTGGATCTTCTTTTACCACATTGATGGGTTCATAAGGAAGGTTGGCACCAACTTTTTTCCAGGTAGTTCCATAATCATCGCTTACGTATAAATAAGGTGCAAAATTGTCGAAGCGATAACCATTCAGTGATGCATATACTCTTGCAACATTGTGTTGTGATGCAGTAACACGGCTAACCCAGAGTTGATTAGTCTGGAGTCTGGAGTCGGTAGTCGATGTTTTGGAGCCTTTCTTTGCAGGTGTAGTTGTTTTTTGTTGGTTTATTTGTTCCCAGCTATAACCTGCATCTTTACTAATATGTATATTGCCATCATCTGTCCCGGTATAAATCAATCCAAAACGAAGTGGTGATTCTGCAATAGTAGTGATAGTACCGTAAGGAACATTGCCCGTTACTCTGCCATTTGTCTGGTCAGCACTTACGGCAATCATTGTGTCACCTTTGTTTAACGAACGATAGATACGATTGGTTCCAAAAAACAAAACATCCTGATTGTGCTTGCTAAGCAATATAGGAGATTGCCAGTTGAACCGCAATGGCTTTTCACCAAGTTCATGCTGCGGACGAAGAAACTTTTGCGGACCTCTTTGATTTTTATTGTAACGGCTGTAGACACCAAACTGCGAACCGGAATACACGGTTGCATTATCTCTTGTATCTACCTGCGCCTGCATACCATCACCCCCATTGATCATTTTAAATCCATACTGACCATTATCTATCCAGCTAATATTTTCTTGATGATTCGAAGGTCCCCACCAGCTTCCGTTATCTTGTAAGCCGCCATATACATTGTAAGGTTTTGCATCATCAACAGTAATAGCATAATACTGTGCAACAGCCGGCGTATTTGCTTTGAACCAGTTGGCACCATCATCATAACTTATATTAGTACCGCCATCATTTCCATTAATGATATGTGAATCTTTTTTTGGATCGATCCAAAGAGCATGATGATCGGCATGCACATTTCCTTTGTCAATCGTTTTGAAAGTTTTGCCACCATCTGTAGAGATCTGTGCAATGAAACCTATGGAGAAAATCTTATCTGGATTATAGGGCGATACATACACTTTGGCAAAATAATAGCCATAGGTATTAAAGTTGCCGTTGGGTTTGTCATGCGTTTTCTTCCAGGTTTGTCCGCCATCATCACTGCGATATACCTCGCAACCAGCTATGCCTGTATTCTGAAAACCATCATCACTGTCCAAATAATCCCAGATGGCTGTGGGTGGCACTTTACCATTAGCCACTAGTTCTTTTATATCTGCACCATTGTATTTGCGGGGAAAGCGGTTCACTTTTAAAAACGTATCAATCAGATTTGGTTTCAATTGTACAAACTGTTCTTTGGTAATATTTTTAAAATCTTCTTTTTTATACAAAGTATCTACTTTCTTTTCTTCAGCAGGTTTTGCTGTGTTGTTATCCACTACAGCATAAATAATATTTGGATTTTTTGGGTAAACACATAAACCAATTCTGCCAATTTTATCTCCTGTCATAAAACCAGAACCAGCACCGGAAACTAATTTCCATGTTTCGCCACCATCATTACTTTTATAAATACCGCTTGTCTTTCCGCTTTCTTCAAATTTCCAGGCACGGCGCACACGGTACCACATACCTGCATACACTTCATTCGGATTGGAAGGATTAATGTCTAAATCTACACAGCCAGTGTTGTCATCTATAAACAAAGTTTGTTTCCATGTTTTGCCGCCATCGGTAGTTTTATAAACTCCTCTTTCTTTATTGGCAGAATATAAATGACCTAATGCAGCCACCCATGCAATGTTATTATCAGTTGGATGCAATTGTATCTTACCAATATGATGCGATTCCGGAAGACCAAGATATTCCCATGTTTTGCCGTTATTAGTGGATTTATAAACGCCGACACCAGCATAAGAAGAACGGCTGCTGTTTACTTCACCTGTTCCTACCCAAATTGTTTTTGTTTTCCAATTAACCGCAATATCACCAATGAATAACATATCAAGGCTGTCCATAATGGGAGTAAAGCTTTGTCCGTTGTTGGTAGTATGCCACAAACCTCCTGTAGCGTAGGCCACATAGAATTCTGTTGGGTCATCTGGATTTGCATCAATATCAACCACACGGCCACTCATTATCGAAGGCCCGATATTCCTAAAAGGAACTTCTTTAAGCAACGAATTGGACTCCAGTTTGCGTCGTTGTTCCAGACTTTCCATTCTTTCGGCTGCAGGAGTTGAATTTACCTGCGAAAAAGCAAGTGCAGAAAATAGTAAACAAAAAATGTTGAAAATGGCTGGTAATAACACTTTTTTAAGCCGTGAATTATTTTTTAACAGACAATACATAAAAGCAGTTGTTTTTCGTTAGTAAATTGCAGCATATCAAAATGCTAAATCAGAAGCTGTTAGCTTCACTCAAACATACTAAACTATGCGATTGATTGTTCTTCTCTTTCTGTTTATTTCTACAAGCGGCTTTGGCCAGTGGAAAGATTATACCATAAGCGTAAAAGGCGATACGCTTAACCGGGTTGATTTAAAGGGGCTTAAGCAAGGACCATGGTCTATTAAAGTGGCTGAGTTGCGGGGTGAGAGAGGATATGAAACGGAAGGATATTTTGAAAACGATCTGAAAGAAGGTGAGTGGAAAAAATATTCATTGGAAGGAGTAAAGATTGCTGAAGAAAATTACCGCTGGGGCAAACTGCACGGCAAGCAACAATATTTTACTTATAATGGTGGTTTGGAAAGGGAAGAAAGCTGGCGGGCCATAGATCCGGCAAATGCATACGACACTGTGCCAGTATTTGATTTACATGATCCGTCTAAAATAGTGGAAAGGGTAGTGGTGAAGAATGATGGTTATGCCATGAAACATGGTAAATGGTTTTACTATGATCCTGTTTGGGGTAAAGTGGAAGCGGCTGAAACTTATGTAATGAATAAATTACAGATTGATGATGGCAGCCTTGCTGGAGATGATGATATACGGCCTATTGAAATAAGTAAAGGAAAACAACTTTCAGATTCTTTACGCAAAGCTACCGACCCTGCCTTATTGAAAATAAAAGAGTACGAAAAGGAAAACTCCGGTAAGAAGAAAATAAAAGTAAGAACCGGTAGTACGGGAAATTTACCGAAGCCTTAATATTTAATTCTTCATCGATTTAAAATAATTACTGAAGAACATAAGC
>JBDSUW010000023.1:0-15408 GCA_039927535.1 Chitinophagaceae bacterium
TTTCATTACGCTGGATGAAAAGAAAAGAACGTTAAGTGCCGAAGACCTGATGATCTGCGATGTAAATGAAGGCATTTGTATTGCCGGAGTTTCTGGTGGAAAGCATAGTGGAGTAACGGATGTAACAAAAAATATTTTCCTTGAAAGTGCATTCTTTGATGCAGTAATTACTAGGAAAACTTCTTTCCGCCATGGACTAAGAACAGATGCAGCAAGCCGTTTTGAAAAAGGTACAGATATTTCTGCAACAGTAAATGTGTTGAAAAGAGCTGCTAAGTTGATTATTGAAATTGCAGGCGGTGAAATTGCTTCTAAAATAGTTGATATTTATCCAACTGTAAAACCAAAAGCTGAAGTTGCCATCAAATGGCACTTCATTAAAAAGCTAAGTGGCAAAAATTATCATCCTGATGCGGTAATGGATATTCTCAAAAGTCTTGGATTTGAAACCTTAAAAGAAGGAATAGATGAACTGAGAGTAGCTGTGCCATATCATAAACCTGACATCAGTTTACCTGCGGATCTTGTTGAAGAGATTGTAAGAATTGACGGACTGGATAATATCGAAATTCCGGATTCCATCACCATCACACCGGCTGTTGAAGAACATTACGAAAAAGAAATATTCCGGGAGAAAGCTGCTAATTACCTTGTTGGACAAGGCTTCAACGAAATGATGACCAACTCCATTACGAATGCATCTTATTTTTCTGAAGAAGAACTGAGCAACATGGTTACCATGATGAACAGCCTGAGTGCAGAATTAAATATTCTTCGCAATTCATTGTTAGAAACTTCGCTGGAAGTGGTAGCTCATAATCTAAATCACAAAAACAACTCACTACGGTTATTTGAATTTGGAAAAGCATACAGTACTTCGGATACTGGTAAATATTCAGAGGCAGAAAAACTTTGCCTCGTTATCACCGGTAAAAGGAATGAAGACAGCTGGAAAGAAAAAGCAGTTGCCGCTGATTTCTTTAACCTGAAAGGAGCTGTTAATGCAGTTTTGACTTTACTTGGACTATCAGCAGATGCGATTGAAACATTGGAAGTACCAAAACTTGACAATCATATTGTTTTCAAATTAAATAATAATATTATAGCCGGAGCCGGAGCGGTTAAGAAAAATATATTGGATAGATTTGGTATAAAGCAACCCGTTTATTTTGCAGGATTGAATTGGGCAGGTATTTCGGAGCTGGCTACGGCACAAAAAAACAAGGTGAAAGAAATTCCAAAATATCCGGCTGTACAAAGAGATCTGGCGATGATTGTTTCTAAAGAATTAGTTTGGGAGGAAGTACAGAAAACAGTACAAAAGATCAAACTGAAAAAATTACAAGACATAAAACTTTTTGATATTTTTGAAAGTGAAAAACTAGGAACCCATAAAAAATCATTAGCCGTTAACTTCACATTTCAGGATGAAGAAAAAACACTGACCGATAAAGAAATTGATGGATGGATGAACAAGATAATGTCATCACTCGAAATAGAATTACAGGCCGAAATCAGGAAATGAGCAATACAGAACAACATCTGAAACGCATACAGGAAAAACTTCAAATTTTGTTGAAGGAGCATACTGCTATCGTCAAAGAAAATAAAATACTAAAAGAAGAATTAAATAAAGCTGAGCAAAAAGTTACGACGCAGCAAAAAAGCGTTGATGAATTGAGACAGCAGGTAAGTATTTTAAAAGTAAGTACAGGAGAAATGAATGAGATTGATAAAAAAGAATTTGAAAAAAGAATTAATGGTTACCTGAAAGAGATTGATCGTTGTATTGCTATGTTGGGCCAGTGATTTAGCGTTATACCCTTTTCACCAGGTTCATTTTCACCCGATAGCTAACTGGTTCATCATCGCCATTCGAAAGTTCCAGAATGTACCGTCCATACGGCAGATCATCTAACCCAGTCCAGTTCATTTCTTCCATTTCGAATAAAATGTCCTTTTCAATTGTACGACAAACACTATCAGTATCATCCTTCAGCACACCACGTAGAAAATTGACTTTTGACGTATTTATTTGTAACTGCAATACCTCAATAAAAAAGGATGACTTAATTTAGCAAACATGGCAAACGATTTAAAATTATTAAATCGTTTCCTTAGGTGCACTTAACTGGCTTCTGAATAATGCTGTTATTAATGGTGATGGGCATCTTATATAATAAAATGTTATTGAAAAAATCAAGATTATGGATGAATTAATTGCAATCTCCGCCCTTATTGGCGACCGTACCTACCGCATCAAAATCAATCCATCTGATGAGGAAGTGGTAAGAAAAACATTAAAGACCATCAACGATAAGATACTTGAATATAAAACCATGTTTGCAGGTAAGGATATGCAGGATTATATTGCCATGGTGTTGATCTGGTATGCTACAGAGCAACATGCCGGTGCGGCGGCAGGTATTGAAAAACTAAACCTTACAGAACAATTAAGCTCAATCGAAAAACTACTGGACAGTCAATTGTCTGAAAAATAAAAAGCCTGCCAATGGCAGGTTTTTACTAATGTCTTTGTTGTAAGTTTAAGGCTTCGGACTAAATGCCTTTTTGCCATCTATAAATTCACTAAGCTTTTGCTCTAACTCTTCACCTCTCAGGTTTTTAGCAATAATTATCCCTTCCGGATTTACCAATAAGTTCTGTGGAATAGCCTTAATTCCATATTGTTTGGCCACATCGTTATCCCAAAATTTCAAATCACTAACCTGTGTCCAGTCAAGTTTGTCATCATGAATAGCTTTCATCCATTTTTCCTTTTGGCCTGCCCTGTCAAGCGAAACGCCGATGATATGAAAGTTTTTGTCTTTATACTTGTTGAACACTTTTACAACAGCTGGGTTTTCGGCTCTGCAAGGTCCGCACCAACTGGCCCAGAAATCTATCAACACATAACGACCTTTAAAAGATGAAAATCTGATCGGATTATCTAAGGTATCATTCTGAGTAAAGTCCATCGCCATTTTGCCAATACCAGTTTTCTTAGCGATTTCAAGATTCTCTTTAAAAATAACTGCAGAAGGGTAATTCTTATTGGCATCAGACAGCCCATTATAAAGAGGTTCCACTTTATCTGCATTAATATCCCAACCAGCATATTGCTGAACAGCATATAAACCTAACGGTGAATTGGGGTTATTTTTTACATATTCACCATATACATTCTCTTTCATTTCAATGTCAATGGCGTCAAGCTCTGCTTCTATTTTGTCCTGATTTTCTTTGTCCTTTGCTTTTGCGTATTCCCTGTATTTTTCAAACAATGGTTTTGTTCTTTCATTATAGGGTTTCATTGCCAGGTTTAGTTTGGCAAACTCAGTATGAGCAGATGAACCTTTAACCTGTACATTGCTGAAGGAATCAACAGAAGTCACTTTTATTTTACCGGGTTCTAAAAAAACAGAAGTCAAATCTCTTCCGGCTACCATCGCCACTTTATTGCCATCAGCAGTTTCATTATATTTTACTCTTAATCTTCCTTGTACCGGCTCTTCTATCTTCCCGTTAAACTGGTATTTTCCATCTTTTACTTGGGCACTATCTGTTTTCCAATCGCCGTTAGTCCTGTATTGCAAATACACCCAATCTGCCTGATGTATCAGTTTTTTGAACTTACCAACTAACTTAAAGGATTTTCCATTATCCTGAGCCAGCGTAACGAATGGCGCAGCAAGGAATATCAAAAGGAATTTTTTCATCTTATAAACTTTAGTGTTGCAATATAGTTCAAATAGGCCCTGTTGCCTGCCTCAAAATCCCTGAATTGCTCCATTTTTTTACAAGTGGTAATCCCTGTTTTCAATTTTTCTTACTTAGGTTACCGTTTTGTATCTTCGCTATCTTTCTCGATAACTATCGGGAAATTAATTATTAAGAAATAGCATTGTGCAACATTTAAACAAAAACATACATGGATTCGAATATATTATCTGTCATCATAGGTGCCGCTGCACTAATATTGGGGCTTATACTGGGTAAAGTCATTTTTGCTAAAAACGCCAACAGAAAAGTAGAAGAAGCAGAACTCCAGTCACAAACCATCCTGAAAGAAGCTCAATTAAGAGCTGAAACTATCCGGAAAGAGAAAGAACTGGAAGCTAAAGAACGTTTTGTTCAACTAAAATCGGCTCACGACAAAGAATCTTTTGAGAAGACAAAAAAGATGAACGATGCGGAAAACCGTATCAAACAGAAAGAGCAAACCATCAATCAAAAAGAAGGAAATCTTGATAAGCAGGTAAAGGAAAATGATGTTATTAAAGAAAATCTGAACCGCCAGATCGAAGTGGTCAATATCAAAAGAACCGAATTGGAAAAACACCAGGAAGAGCATATCCGCCGCCTGGAAAAAATAGCCAACCTTACTGCTGAAGAAGCAAAAACGCAATTAATAGAAAGTCTGAAAAATGAAGCTCACACACAGGCAGTAGCTATTCAGCAGGAAATTATTGATGATGCAAAACAAAAAGCTAATAAGGAAGCCCGAAAAATAGTTATTCAAACCATTCAGCGTACTGCTGCTGAACATGCCATTGAAAACACTATTACCGTTTTCAATCTTGAAAGCGATGAAATAAAAGGCCAGATCATTGGTCGTGAGGGAAGAAATATCCGTGCTATTGAAGCTGCAACTGGTGTGGATTTAATAGTAGATGATACACCGGAAGCTATTTTGCTTTCTTCGTTTGATCCGCTACGTCGGGAAATTGCCCGTTTGAGTTTGCAGCGCCTCGTTACAGACGGACGTATTCACCCTGCAAGAATTGAGGAAGTAGTGGAGAAAACAAAAAAGCAGATTGAAGATCAGGTAAGAGAAATTGGTGAGAGAACAGTGATAGAAATGGGGATTCATGGCTTACACAAAGAATTGGTAAGAATGGTGGGCCGTATGCGTTTCCGTTCTTCATATGGTCAAAACCTTTTGATGCACAGCCGTGAGACAGCCAACCTTTGTGCTACCATGTCTGCTGAATTGGGAATGCCTCAAAATATGGTAAAACTGGCTAAACGAGCTGGTCTATTACACGATATTGGAAAAGTACCCGACGAAGAAAGTGAATTAAGCCATGCTCTTCTTGGGGCAAAATTGGCAGAGAAATACGGAGAAAATGCTTCTGTAGTAAATGCCATCGGTGCCCACCACGATGAGATGGAAATGCAATATGTAATTTCTCCAATTGTACAGGCTTGTGATGCCATCAGCGGTGCAAGACCGGGTGCAAGAAGGGAAATCATGCAGCAATACCTGCAACGTATCAAAGATCTTGAAAACCTTGCCATGGCTTACGAAGGAGTGGAGAAAGCTTATGCTATTCAGGCGGGCAGGGAATTGAGAGTAATTGTGGAAGCAGATAAAGTAACGGATCAGGAGTCTGATAAACTCTCATTTGAGATAGCTCAGAAGATTCAAACAGAAATGACCTTTCCAGGGCAAATAAAAGTAACTGTAATTAGAGAAAAGAGAGCCGTGAATGTGGCCCGTTAATTAGTTTATCTGGAATTGGGAATTAGTTAATTAGAATTTTAATGGAAAAATCAGGAGAGAAAGCCTAATTAACTAATCAACAAATTAACTAATTAACAAAAATCCCCCTACCTTTGCCCTCCTAAAAATCAGGAATATGAACGCAATAGCATTTGTACATGAACAGCTGACTGGTAAGAAAGAATTTCCAAAATTCAAAGCTGGTGATAATATTACCGTGAACTACAAGATTATAGAAGGAACTAAAGAAAGAATCCAGTCTTTTAAAGGAGATGTGATCAAGAAACAAGGTACTGGGGCTACTGCCAGCTTTACTGTTCGTAAAATTTCTGATGGAATAGGTGTAGAAAGAGTTTTTCCATTCTTTTCGCCAAATGTGGATTCAATTGTAGTAAACAAAACTGGTAATGTTCGCCGTGCTAAGTTGTTCTATCAGCGTAGCCGTAGCGGTAAGAGTGCAAGAATCCGTGAAAAGCGTATGGCGGTAACAGCAAAATAAATTTTCAGATAAAATATTTAAAAGCTTTCCATATCGGAAAGCTTTTTTTATTAATAGCAACTAATTATCTCTTTATTTTTCGATACTTAGTATCTTTGGTTTCTAATTTACATGATTATGATACAACCTACATTATTGGGTGTGCTGGGTACTAACGAGATTGTCATCATTCTCGTTATAGTATTACTTTTATTCGGAGGTAAAAAAATACCTGAACTGATGCGTGGATTAGGCAAAGGTGTCCGTGAATTTAATGATGCCAAAACCAATGTGAAGAAAGAGATCGAGGAAAGTGCAAACGATGTAAAAAACTCTGTAAAAGAGTAATCCTCCGTTGATTTTTTCTTACGCTAAAGCCATCGCTTTTGTTTGAGTTCATTTCTATTGAGCAATATCATGCCCAATTACAGGAAGGTAATGTAACCTGCTTACTGACGGTTGAACATTACCTGAAACGCATAGATGAAACAAAACATCTTAATGCTTTTATTGCCGTGTACGCCAATGAGGTTTTACAAAAGGCCAAAGAACTGGATGAAAAAAGAAAGTCCGGTCAACCAATTGGAAAGTTACATGGTGTAATCATCGGGATTAAAGATGTTATCTGTTATAAAGATCATCAGTTATCTGCTTCTTCAAATATTCTTAAAAATTTTACTTCCATCTATTCTGCAACCGCTGTTGAACGTTTGCTGGCAGAAGAAGCCATCATCATTGGTAATTTAAATTGTGATGAATTTGCAATGGGTTCTACCAATGAAAACTCTGCTTATGGAAAAGTGTTGAATGCATTGGACGAGTCAAGAGTGCCAGGCGGATCTTCGGGCGGTTCGGCAGTAGCAGTTCAGGCTGGCTGTTGTATGGTTTCCTTGGGTAGTGATACCGGAGGCTCTGTTCGCCAACCAGCAGATTTCTGCGGCATAGTAGGTCTAAAACCAACCTACGGCAGAATTTCCCGGTATGGTCTAATTGCTTATGCATCTTCATTTGACCAGATAGGTATTTTTGGAAACAACATTCCAGATGTTGCCCTTTTACTCGAAGTAATGTCAGGAGCCGATGCGTTTGACAGCACCGTTTCCCATAAAGAAGTTCCTGTTTATTCGAAAGAACTTTCGACCGTTAAAAAATATCGTTTTGCTTATTTTGAAACTGCCTTATCTCATCCCGGTCTTGACACCGAAATTAGTGCTGCCATTAAAAAGAAGATAGAGCTCATTAAACAAGAAGGCCATACTGTTGAGGCTGTAACATTTGACCTGCTCGATTACATCGTACCTGCATATTATGTACTAACAACCGCAGAAGCTTCGTCAAATCTTTCCAGGTTTGATGGAATAAAATATGGTTATCGTTCTACTGCACCAGGAGTTCAGCTTACAGAATTCTATAAACAAAGTAGGTCGGCAGGTTTTGGTAAAGAAGTAAAAAGAAGGATCATGTTAGGCACTTTTGTACTTAGTGCCGGTTTTTATGATGCTTACTTTACCAGGGCTCAAAAGGTTAGAAATTTGTTAAATGACAATATACAACTGATTTTCAAGGAGTTTGACTTCATTTTGCTCCCCACTTCGCCAGTTACGGCTTTCAAAGCCGGTGAAAATATGGACGATCCTATCGCCATGTATCTGGCTGATATCTATACAGTAATGGCCAATTTGGCCGGCATTCCCGCCATTTCTCTCCCACTCTTCAAACACAGCAATAACATGCCGTTTGGTCTCCAGGTTATGTCAAACCGGTTTAATGAAGTATCTTTGCTTTCCATTTCGAACCTGCTTTTGGCAGGAAAATGAATTTAAAAAATTAATTATCAAAGGTTTGAGAAAATTAAAACAAATAGCTTTAATGAGTGTTGCGGGTTTCTTTTTGGTACAAGTGGCCAGAGCCGCTGGTATTCAACCGGACATTAGCAGTCAGGCTGTTTTAAGTGATACTACAGTTAATAAAGATTCACTTCAAAAGAATGGCATAACAAGAAATGATCCCAAAAAAGATTTTAAAAACCTTTTTACAACAGCTGTTTTTGGAGACGGTGTAACCGGAGCCAAATTAAATCCAATGGCAATTAGTTTCGTTCAAAATTATATATCCAAAAACAAAAGAGGTTTTGAGAATATGAAAGATTGGGCAAAGCCGAAACTGGATATGATGGATGCAATTCTTGCACAACATGGACTACCTGGAGAATTAAAATACCTGGCAGTTATTGAATCTGGTTTGAAATATAACATGATATCTAGATCGGGTGCTGTTGGTCCATGGGCATTTATGCCTGCGGCGGCACAGGAATACGGCCTGAGAATCAACCAGGGTAACGATGAAAGATTAGATTATATCAAAAGCACTCATGCTGCAGCAAGGTTATTGACAGATTTTTATGCGCAGTATGGCGATTGGTTATTGGTAATTGCTGCATACAATAGCGGACCTGGGAATGTTCAGAAAGCAATCAGAAAAAGTGGGGGTAGCAAGGACTTCTGGACGATTCAAAATTATCTGCCGAATGAAACCATGAATCATGTAAAGAAATTCATCGGAACTCATTATATATTTGAAGGCGAAGGCGGTATTACCACAGTTACTAAAAGCGAGTTGAAGGATCTGGTTTTAAATTCAGGCCCCAACCTGAAAGAAGAAGAACTTAATTCTTTAACTTCTTATAAAGTAAAAGGCCGGTTTATTTCTTCAGTCATTTTGAAATACATTGAAATGGATGTAGCTAATTTTAATCGCTATAATCCTAATTTTGACAACGAGATTGCTCTTAATGGCAAATATGACCTTCGTTTGCCCACACAAAAGATGAACATTTTTGTGGCCAAGAGATACCAGATTCTGGATGAGAGTATAACTGAGTTGCTTAAATCAACTGGTACAAAGTAATCCACCGCATTTACTCCAACACACTTTTCATTGCCTCTGCTTTCATCAGGCACTCTTCCCATTCTTTTTCCGGATCGCTGTAAAAGGTAATACCTGATCCTGCGGGTAAGGAAAGATATTTTGCAGATGTATTATAGATTATGCTACGTATAACTACATTGAAATCAAAGCTTGCCTGTCCATCAGGCAGCTCACCTTCTGGAATTAAATAACCAACAGCTCCAGAAAAAATTCCCCGTTTTGTTTGCTCATACTCTTCAATTAGCTCCATCACTCTTTTTTTGGGTGCACCAGTCATAGAACCCATTGGAAAAGTGGCTCTGATAATTTCAGAAAAAGAGATTCCCTTTTTTAATTTTCCACTAACAGTTGAAATCATTTGGTGAACCTGCGGAAATGAGTAGATGCCGAATAACTCCTCTACCTTCACTGAGCCTTCTTCACAAATTTTCGCCAGATCATTTCTTACCAGATCAACTATCATTACATTTTCTGACCTGTCTTTTGCACTATTGAATAAATCCAAGCGGCTGATTCCATCTTTCTCATCATGATCTTTAATCCTAATTGATGTTCCTTTAATTGGCTGGGAAAGAATATTTCTTCCAGTTTTCTTAATATATCGTTCCGGACTTGCACAAATTAACCACTGATCATGTATTCTGTACAAAGCCGAAAATGGATTGGGTGAAATGTTGCTCAGTTTTTGATAAACATCAACTGGATTGATAACAGCATTGGTTGCATAAAACTCCTGGCAGAAATTAATTTCATAACAATCTCCACGAACTATATGTTGCTGCAATTTTTTTATGGTGGAAATGTATTCCTCTTTCGAAAGTCTGCTTTCAATCTTCAATGGGTTTTCATCAGACTGAATAGTTTCGTCAATATTTATCTCAGATATAGCTTTAAAAATTACTTCTGGATCTTTTGCCTCTATAAAAATTTCCGTCTCCGATAGTTTAATAACAACCTCCGGTTCGAAAAAAAACAAATCTGGGAATTTAATAGTTGAAGTATTCGTTGATGAAAGTTCTTCGATTTCATTTTTTAAATCATAACCGAGGTGGCCAAACAACCAGGAATTCTTCTCATCAATAAAGTTTTGTAATTGCTCTAAGGCAGTTCCGGCATCTAAACTGATGCTTCTTTTAATACCTGCTCCTAATAAACACTCCACAGTATGTGGCTTTGTCTGATACTGATGATTATCTAAAAAACAAAAAGTGCCGAACTGTTTTGCCCAGTTCAGCACTTTTTTCTTCATCAGATCAAAATCACTTATAGCGAAAATGCAGTTAGTAATGGTTGTTTTATTCAAGTTATAACGATTGGAAATATAATTTAGTCCAAAGTCGCTTTTTTGATCGGTCCGCCCGCCTGCCCGATCTGATCATTCAGGCGGGGATGACTCCGTTCGGACGGGCATTATACGTTTACTAAAACAATTAGGGCTTTAATGGATGAAATACTTATTCACTTTGGTACAACCTGAACATTGCTGTTCTGTCAATAATCTTCGGAGGAGTCATCATCATCATCGTCAAAATCATCTTTGTCATCAAAGAGGTCTTTAAATTCGTCATCCACTTTAAATTCATCATCATCGGCAGCTTTTTTTGCACCCTTTTTTCCTGCAGATGATGGTGTGTCAAACTCTTCAAAATCAGGATCCCATTCATCTTCTTTTTCAGGTTTTTCCCAATCATCTTTTTCATCGGCAGCATCATCATCATCGTCGTCATCTTTGCCTTTTTTAGATGCGGCTTTTCCCCCTTTCTTGGAAGGCTTTACCTCTTCTTCATCTAAAAGATCATCATCATCATCTTCTTCATCCTTTTCAGGTTTAGAAGTTGTTTTTTTTACTGCAGCTTTTTCCAAAGCTGAATCAGTTTCTTCAGAAGTCTTACTTCCTTTTACCGGTTTAATTGCCATTGTCTTTACAGGATTGATAGTGTAAAATTTCAGCGAAGTTTTTAAACCGCCAAATTTTTAGATGACTTTTTTTTATTTTATAAGAAATGTAAAGATTATTTCACTTCAATTATCTGGTCTCTCCCCGGCCCATTGGAAATAAAATGAACATTTACTCCAAGATAACCGTTGATAAAGTTAATATACTCTTTCATAGTATCAGGCAAATTACTATACAAATTCGCTGCACTGCTGGAAGTACTCCAGCCCGGAAAACTTTTATACACAGGAACTGGCTTTGTTCGTTCCATTTGCAAAGGCATTTGCCTTGTATTTGTACCATCGATATTGTAATCAGTGCAAACCTGTAATTCCTTGAAACTGTCTAATACATCCGCCTTGGTCATTACAATTTTTGTAACCCCGTTTATCATACAGGCAAAATTTAAAGCGACCAGGTCAATCCAGCCGCAACGTCTTGGGCGGCCGGTGGTAGCACCGAATTCACTACCCAATTTCCTTAACTCTTCACCAGTCGCATCTTCCAGTTCTGTAGGAAAAGGACCGCTCCCCACCCTGGTACAATAAGCTTTGGTAATTCCAATTACATCTCGGATAAGCTGTGGCGCAATGCCTAAGCCGCTACAAACACCAGCAGATGTTGTGTTAGAAGATGTAACATATGGGAATGTGCCAAAATCAATATCCAGCATAGTGCCTTGTGCCCCTTCAGCTAAAACCCTTTTTCCTGCTTTTATCTTTTCATTAATGAAGTATTCTCCATTAACAATATTCAATTGCTTTAAAAATTCCAGCGCCTCAAAAAATTCCTGTTCCCAGGCAGAAATGTCTTCCTGAAAATTATAATTATCAAGTAACTGCTGGTGTTTTGCTTTCAGTTTGTAATAGTAACTTTTAAAATCTTTATCCAGCAAATCACCAACCCTCAAACCATTGCGACCGGTTTTATCCATATAAGTCGGTCCAATACCTTTTAAAGTAGAACCGATTTTTTCATTTCCTTTTGATAATTCTGCCGCTTTATCTAAAGCTCTGTGTGTGGGAATAATTAAATGTGTTCTTTCTGCAATAAAAAGATTTTTTTTCAGATCAACACCAAAAGAAGCCACCGTATCACATTCCTTTTTTAGTGTAACGGGATCCAGCACAACACCATTGCCGATAAGATTTGTAATGCCCGCATGAAAAACTCCGGAAGGTATTTGGTGAAGTACAACTTTTTTATTATTAACATACAAAGTATGTCCGGCATTTGGGCCGCCTTGAAAACGGGCAACTAGGTCATAATCTTTGGCAAAAAAATCAACAATTTTTCCTTTTCCTTCATCGCCCCACTGGAGGCCGAGTATTACATCTACCATGTTGCTTTTATTATTTCTCCCTACTTTTTTGAAAAGGGAAATTGTATGGAGCAAAAATAAGGGTTCACAAAAAAGCTACCGAATTAAATCCTGTAGCTGTGAATAAGCTTTAAATCCTGTTAATATTCTTATATCATTTTTAATATAAATAGTCCAACTTTTTTTGGTATTATGCCGATGTAGCTGCCGTTTGGGCCAATATAATTGGGCTACCTGCCTGCCGTTAGGCAAGGTTACCAAGCCACTATCGGTATTATTTTGAAATCAGGAATCTTATCGTAATAAAGTTACAGTTCCTTTTTTAGTGATCACTTTATCCTGATTGGTAACCGCTTCAATCATCCACACATACACTCCCAATGCCTGCTGACCACCATTTAGTTTTCCATCCCAACCATCATGCAAAGTTTTTGTTTGAAAGACCAGTTGACCCCAACGATTAAACACACGGAAATAATTCAACGATTTAATTCCAACTGGAACTGGTAAGAACCTGTCATTTCTTCCATCACCATTTGGAGTAAAGGCGGTTGGCAAATAAATTTCAGGGCCTTTATACACTCTTACTGTTATAAAACCTTCGCCTTTGCATCCTGCAATGGTTGAAGTAATAACCTGGTATTGGGTTACATCTCCATTAGCTCCTAATGTAACAACAGGGTTCGGGATCCGCGGATCATTCAATCCTTTAGATGGCGTCCACACATAGTTGATTACATCTGAATCGTTAGGAATAGCTAACAGTTGAATTTTATCTCCACTATACCCAATCGTATCGTTAGGAAATGTTGTTACTTTAATCGCTGGTGTTACATCTACAAACACTTTATCGGTTATAGTTGAAGGACATCCATTTGCATCAGATAGAATAGATAAAGTATAAGTTATATCTCTTATTGCAGCAGTTACGGGGTTTGCTATTGTTGCATTGTTCAGGTATGTATCCGGCGTCCACTGATATTGTGTGCCGCCATTTGCTTGTAGTTGATAAGTTTGTCCATAACAAATGAATCCATCAGCTCCGGCATCAGGTATTGGTGCCGCATTTACATTTACAATTACTATATCATCAGCACTGCATCTTCCCAGCGTTGCAGTTACTGTGTATTGAGTAGTAACTGTTGGGTTTGCCACAGGATTTGGAATAGTTGCATCGCTTAATCCGGTTGCTGGTGACCAATTAAATTGCGTAGCTTTTGAAATTAATTCCAACTGTGTTGAAGCTCCTTCACAAATAACTTCATCGGTCTGTGGTGTCATGGTGAAATTATTTCCCAATGCCACGGTAGTTGAAAACGAAAATGTACAACCTTTACTATCCCGTACTAATATTGTAAAAATGCCCGGGCCTGTGTTAAGGATATTGCTTGCCTGCCAGGTTGTGCCGTTATCAATTGAATATTCATAAACTGCATTTCCACCAGCAGCCGATACATTAATAATTCCATCATTACCTCCATCGCAACTGGCGGGGCTATTAACAGAACTTGCCGTCAATGCCGCTGGTTGGGTAACAGTAACAGATTGTGTTGTTGTACAATTATTGGCATCGCGAATTGTAATAGTGTATGTATTGGCCGATACATTAAAAATATTACTTGCTTGCCAGGTTGTGCCTCCATCAATTGAATATTGATATGGCGTTACACCACCTGCAGAATTAATGGTGATGATACCATTACTTTGTCCATTACAAACAACAGGTGTAAAGGATGATGAAGCTGACAAAACAATTGGTTCGGCAACAGTAATTGATAAACTTCCCTGACATCCGTTACCTTCTCTGAAAAACACAGTATAAATACCCGCTGCCAATCCATTGAACACATTACTTATTTGCCATGTTGTCCCATTTAGAGAGTATTCAAATGGGGCGGTACCAACACCTGGTTGAGTAACGGTAATCGTACCCGTAGCACTTCCATTACATAATACATTTGTTTTGGCGGCAGTTGTTGCAAGCGGCGGACCGTTTGTAACATTTACCTGAAGTATATCTGTTGTGCAGCCGTTTAAATCAATAGCCATAACCGTATGCAAACCGGGACTTACATTAAAAAAAGTATAAGGTGCTGCTCCGGCTATAGGAGTGCCGCCATCTAATGAAAAAGTGTAAGGAGCAACACCTGTAGGGTTAATTTGCACTGAACCATTATTAACACCAGCACAAGTAGTAGGGCTTGCTTTTATAGTAGCTGGAATCAATAACTTATTAATTGTAATGGTATCATCAATTATAACAAATTGAGTTGGATCTATACAAGAAGAATAAATTGTTTTAACAAGGTATTGCTGGCTGGCGGTGGTTAGACAAATATTAGGAAAAGAAATATCAACCTTTCCGGGAGTTGGAGTACTGGCAGTTGCTGTTGCAATTGGTGTTGCACCATTTAACAGATACAATTCTGATCGTACAAACCTTGAAATAGCACCTGAAGGCACAAAGCGATATCCTTCATTGAAAGCCGTCCAAATCTGAGCATTCTTCCCAGGAGCTGCAACAGCTTTTGTTCTTGAAAAATCCTGTATGCCGAGTATTGCTCTTCCGTTATTGCTTGCATCCAGGCATGTTAAACGTTCAAAAAAAACTTCAATTACTGCTGTTGCTTCGTTTATAACAATTTGAAAGGTACTTGGAGAATTTTGACTACAACTGTTATTGCCAAAAACTCCAATTCTGTACCAACTCGCAACAAATCTGCGGAATGGAGCTGTGCCTTCAATCCGCCACTCTATTTTTCTATTTGGAAACCCTGTATTAATAGAAGGGTCAAGATCCGAATAAGCACCCATTATAGATGCTTTTGGGTAGTAGGTACTATTCAAATTACATATAACTCCCAGATTATATGGAATTGGAGGATTTATTGTATACGCATTAATACAATTTGCATTTGCAATATCAAAAGTCAATAACCCGTTTGACCCTACAATAACTTCATTATAAACCGAACCATAAAAGCAAAGTGGAAAAGGTAAAGGTATACTCGAACTATAAACATCATCAATATATAATCCTGATAATTCATTTCCTGTAGCTGTTGCATAAGGATACGGTGTATAAGGAATTGTAACAACCTGATAGTCGTCATCAGATTTCAAATGAGGAACTTGAAAATTCAGGTCAGTGCAAGGCTGTGTACAAGGAAGATTTATCACCGTATTATTAATCCCCGTGAAAATACCCTGCGCATTTACTGTTCCCGAAAAAAAATGGA
>JBDSUW010000024.1:0-9925 GCA_039927535.1 Chitinophagaceae bacterium
CAATTAACTAAATTTTGCTGTTAACTATGACCGAACGCCTTCTTCAATTCATCTGGCAATTTCAATATTTTGATAAATCAGAATTGCTAACTACGGTAGGAGAAGAAGTTCAGGTCTTATTCTCCGGACAGTTAAACACTAATCAAGGCCCTGATTTCTCTGATGCAAAGATTATGATTCAAAAAACAACATGGGCTGGTTCTGTTGAGTTACATATCAAAACTTCAGATTGGAATAAACATAATCATCAAACAGATAAAAATTACAAAAATGTTATTCTGCATGTTGTTTGGGAAAATGATCAAACAGACAATACTATCCCAGTGCTGGAATTAAAAGGACGAGTTTCTAAAATATTATTGCAACGATATGAAGAGTTAATGAATTCTAATTCATTTATTCCTTGCGAAAACAGTATCAATACAGTTAAGGAAATAACCTGGAAAAGCTGGAAGGACCGATTGCTGGTGGAAAGGTTACTCAGAAAATCTCAAATGGTTGAGAGCTATCTTAATCAAAATAATTTTCACTGGGAAGAAACTTTCTGGTGGTTGCTGTCAAGGAACTTTGGCATCAAAGTAAATGCTGATGCATTTGAAGCAATAGCCCAATCCATTTCAATTAATATTTTGGCGAAGCATAAAATGCAGATCCATCAGTTAGAAGCATTGTTGCTAGGGCAAGCCGGATTGTTGGATGCAAAATTTGCAGATGATTATCCGCAGATGTTGCAGAATGAATATAAATTTCTTAAACGTAAGTACAGCCTCAAACCAATTAACACACCTGTATTCTTTTTACGAATGCGGCCGGGGAATTTCCCCACTATCCGTTTGGCACAACTGGCAATGCTGGTTCATGATTCGGCTCATTTGTTTTCTAAAATTAAGGAAGCAGATGCTATAAAAGATGTTAAGGCATGGCTAGATGTAACAGCAAATGATTACTGGCATTATCATTACAAGTTTGATGATGAGTCAGCTTTCAGAAAGAAAAAATTAGGTGCCGCCATGATTGATAATATTATAATCAACACCGTTTGCCCGGTTCTATTTTCTTATGGTAATTATCATGATGAAAACAAATACAAAGACAAGGCACTGAAATGGCTGGAAGAAACTTCAGCAGAGAAAAACAATATCACCAAAGGATTTCAGCAACTTGGCATTGAAAATAAAACTGCTTTTGATTCACAGGGATTGATTGAATTAAAGAATGAATACTGCAATAAGAAAAGATGTTTGGAATGTGGGGTGGGGAATGCGATATTGAAAACCTGAATCTATGAATAAATTATTATCTATACTATTATTTGCTTCTCTGTCTAGTTGCGTATATACTAAAAAAATTGAAACACTTTTTAGGGATAAAATTATTGTTTATTCTGCCGGCAGTCTTACTTCCGATACAAATTATAATGCTAACGAATATTATATAGCATATTACAACGATTCAATTAGAAGAGTTAATCATGAGTGGGGGAAGATACCCGAAATATTTTCCCATTATGATACTACCGAAAGAGATGATCAGATTGTTATAAAACCAATAATGAAGGAGTCTCCATATTTTTCGGATTTACCTTACCTTCTAACTCGGTTAGGTAATTACATATATATAGAATATAAAACAAAGGGTAAGAGATACAAAGACAAAATCTATTCTATTAAAAAAAATGACTCTACTGATTTCACCCCGATTGAGCATATCCATAATGGATTTAGTTTTAAGTACGGTCAATCTGCTTATAAAAGGGATACAACAATCAACCTGTATGGTTACAAATTAAAATGTTATGTTTTTAACGAATACTACAGATTAGGAGGGAGCCATGGCCCAAATAACAGGAAAGTCATCGTTTACCGAGAAAAAAGAACGTTAATTCCAATAAGGATGATTACTCAATTTTATTTGGATAATCACTTTATGAATCCTAGATCCGGAAAATCAATTGATGAGATAAGTTTTATTCTTTCTGATAAAACAAAAAATTCTCGGCCAAAATGGAAGGATTGTATCGTTGAATAAAGGTACTTGTGATTTTATTCTAACTCCAACTTCCCCAATCCACTTTCACTTCAATATCCGGATGAATACTCTGCCAAACAGGACATGTATTTCCAGTATTTTTCAAAATTGTTTTTGTCTTTTCATCAATAACTTTCAAAGAATCTGGTATATGAAATGTTAAATGTATGCCTCCAATTCTTCTTGGGTCGGCCTTCATGATTTTTAGCACTTCAATTTTTACATCGTTCAGATCAAAGCCCATGGTTCTGGCTTTAATGCCCATTACGGTTATCATACAGGTGGCAAGACTGGTTGCCATAAGGTCAGTGGGTGAGAACCTTTCCCCTTTCCCATTGTTATCAACCGGGGCATCCGTTTCAAAAGAAGAGCCGCTTTGCAGATGAGTACAGGTTGTCCGCAGGTCGCCATTATAAACTACAGTAGAAGTCATTATCAATAATTTGCCCTAAATTTACGTTATTAACTAGGAGTTTAAAAGAGTGAAGGAGAAAAAGAGTTGTTGCTAGTTTCCTTTTCCTTTTTAATCTCTTAATTTAAATGAAAAATTGAAAAAGAATGAAGTTTACATTACTTACATTCTCATTAACTCTTTTTCTCATTCAATCTCTTAGCTAAAAAATTACTCCGTGAAGAAACTAAGCATTTGTTTAATACTTATATCATTTTTTTTCGCAGCTATTGCGCAAGATCCGGCAAATAAAAAATCTTCGAAAGATGATAAAAAAGAGGTCCGTAGGCAAAAAGTCAATACGTTGATTAAACAAGATGAGGAAGGTGTGCTCGTTTTTCGAAAGCAAAGTATTTTTGGTTTGCAGGGAAGAACAAACGGCTATGGTGGTTTTTATGAATTAGGGCTAATGAAAACTACCCGCAAGACGAATATCTACCGGCTTGATATAACGGAGATCAAACATCAGAAACAGGAAAAACTTACCCTTGATGGTAATATATTCGGCAACCCATTCTTTTATGGCAAGATCAATAATTTCTACCAGGCCACACTTGGTTTTGGTCAGCAGCATATGCTTGGTCAGAAAGGAAATAAAAATGGTGTAGCACTCTCATTAGTTTATAATGGCGGTCTTGCATTGGGTTTACTAAAGCCATATTATGTTGAAGTAATTGACCCATCTGATAATCAACAAAAAACAATTAAATATTCGGAGGCAAACAGTGCCTTATTTTTAGGTCCAACTATTATTGGGGGCGGTGGTTTTGGAAAGGGGTGGGGTGAAATGAAAATAAAACCGGGAGCCTTTGTAAAAACTGCTTTACGCTTTGATTATGGCCGTTTCAATGAAACTGTTTCTGGTCTTGAAATTGGTGTTAGTGGCGAATTCTATGGTTCTAAAATTCAAATACTGGCAAACCAGAAAGACAAAAATTTATTCTTCCAAGGCTACATCGCCATCCTGTTTGGACGGCGTAAGTAATGAACGTATTTTTGCCTTATGATTGAACTTCCTGTAGCTTCTGCAGTAGTTGATAATACAAGAGTTAAAAAGCCAGACTGGCTTAGGGTAAAACTTCCCATCGGCGAAAGCTATAAGCATGTTCGTGGCCTTGTTGATACGCATAAACTCCATACAATTTGCGAAAGCGGCAATTGTCCCAATATGGGTGAATGTTGGGGTGCCGGCACAGCTACATTTATGATATTGGGCAACACCTGTACAAGAAGCTGTGGCTTTTGTGCTGTGGCAACCGGAAGACCGGAAGAACTGGATTGGGATGAACCGCAACGAGTAGCAGAAGCCATTCATCTGATGAAAGTAAAACATGCTGTTATTACTTCTGTTGACCGGGATGAATTAAAAGACGGCGGTTCTATTATCTGGAACAATACGATTAAAGCGGTGAAAGCTTTAAATCCTGATACAACATTAGAAACATTGATCCCGGACTTTAAAGGGCAAAAGGAAGATATACAAAGAGTGATTGATGCAGCACCTGATGTGGTGAGTCATAATATTGAGACAACGGAACGATTAACGAAGCAGGTTAGAATACAGGCCAAATACTGGCGCAGTATGCAAGTGGTAAGAACTTTGAAAGAAGGCGGTATGCGAACCAAGAGCGGCATTATGCTAGGTCTGGGTGAACAAAAAGAAGAAGTAATTCAAACATTGAAAGACCTTCATGCAAATGGCTGCGATGTGGTTACGATTGGTCAATACCTGCAACCAACAAAAAAGCATTTACCAGTTCATCGTTTTGTACATCCCGATGAATTTGCAGAATATAAAGAAGTTGGCTACTCTATCGGGTTAGATTATGTAGAAAGCGGACCATTAGTTCGTTCATCTTATCATAGCGAAAGACATTTGTTTGCGGGATTAGGAAGAAAAGAATGGTTGGCGGGTAAGGAGTCAATAGGCAATAAACAATAAGCAATTGGCAACAGACAAAAATTTAAAAATGCAATTGAGGTTTCTTAATTATACTTTCCTGTTTATAGTAGGAATTTTAATTTCCATTTTTTCTTTTGGTCAGTTAAAGTGGCAGAATGTGGATGCTGAATTTCAGCCGCTGCCTGCTTCTGTACATGTTTATAAAACAACAGATATGCTCGATGGTAAGCCAAATATTGCTTACTATGTAGAAGCTGATTTAAAAGATAAGAAACTGGATTTTACTGTTGATACCACTTATCAACGAAGATTATCTCCGTCTAAATTTTATGAAAAAAATGATAAGCCACTTTTAGTAGTGAATACAACTTTCTTTTCGTTTGAAACAAATCAGAGTTTGAATGTGGTGATAAAGGACAAGAAGTTGGTGGGTTACAGCCCTAACAAATACAGAAAAAATAAAGCGGATAGCACTATGCGAATACCTGTATATAGTAGTGCAATCGGTTTAACAAAAAAAAGGCATGCGGATATAGCCTGGATTAAAACAGATAGCAGTAAAAAATATGCGGAAGCATCACAAATACCCGAACCGGGAAAAGGATATTTTATCAAGAGAATAAATAGAACGACAGGAGAAACTTTAAATTCCGATTATCCAGGAAATTTTCAAACTTGGAAAATGCAAACGGCTGTTGGCGGCGGTCCGGTTCTTATTCAAAATGGTGAAATAAAAATAACCAACAACGAAGAATTAAAATTTGGTGGTAAAGCTATTGATGATAAACACCCAAGAACTGCAATGGGTTATACAAAAGATAATAAGCTTATCATCTTAGTTATTGAAGGTAGAAACACTGGCATTGCTGAAGGCGCATCACTTAACCAGGAAGCACAGATATTCAAAGACCTTGGTTGTTGGGAAGCATTAAACTTAGATGGCGGTGGCAGCAGTTGTATGCTGGTAAATGGAAAAGAAACAATAAAGATTTCAGATAAAACTGGTCAACGTCCTGTTCCTGCTGTGTTTATTATCAAGCAAAAATAAATTTAACCACATAGGAAGATAGGTAACATTAGAAATACAACATAGTAAGTATTATGTGAAAAGCCCCGCCTGAATGACTCAGTCGGGCAGGTATGTTTCTAAAGTGTCTATGTGGTTCAGAAATCAGGTTCATATAGTTAAGAAAATTAAAATTTAGCTTTCTTGTCATTCGTTTGACAAACCTTTGCACCATTATCAACGTAGTTTAAAGTATGAAATGGATAATAATTACAATAATCTCCGCAGGCATTCTCAGCCTTGCATGTAGTAATAGAACAAAAAATAAAGAAGTTAAACCTAAAACTGCAAAGTCAATGGCTGGTAAATTTACTCCGGTTGTTGTGCTGGAATTATTTACATCAGAAGGTTGTTCCAGTTGCCCGTCTGCAGATAATTTATTACCACAATTAGCAAAGTTAGATGCTGCAGTAATTCCACTCTCTTTTCATGTAGATTACTGGAACAGATTAGGATGGAAAGATCCATTTAGTAGTGCCGAATATTCTTATAGGCAAAGAGAGTATGGCCAGCATTTCAACAATGATGGAGTGTATACACCGCAGCTTGTAGTAAATGGAGAATATGAAATGGTAGGAAGCGACAGTAGAAAAGCGGAAGCAGCTATTAAAAAAGTTTTGAAAGAAAACAGCAGTGTTATATTATCTGTTGAAAAGCAGATAAAAGATGGAAATAAAATAAAAATTACAAGTCATGCCGAAGGAGAACTAAATAAACAAACACTTGAAGTAGCATTGGTACAAAAAAATGCAACGATGGATATAAAAGCAGGGGAGAACAGAGGCGAAAAATTATCACATACGAATGTGGTGAGAGTTTTAAAAATTCAGGAATTAAATGAAACGAATGAAACTTCTTTTACAATCCCGTCAGGACTTGCAGATTCAAATTGGGACATAGTCTTATTTACCCGAAACAAATCTGATCTGAAAATTACCGGGGCAATTGTCTACTCTCCTGCCGAATAGTCTCAATTGTGTATAATTACTCCATCTTATTGGCTATTCTGGTCTTTCTGGCATAGTTTTTTAGTAGTAAGGCAAAATACTCATATTATGAAAAAAATAATCCTGACCTCCCTAGTTCTTAGTTTTATTACAGGCATAGTTTTGCTTTCCTGTTCAAAAGAAAATTCTTCCAGAAATACTACATTAAAAGTAAGATTAACGGATAATCCAATTGCTGCGGAAGAAGTGAATGTCGATATTCAGCAGGTTCGTGTAAAGTTCAGCGAAGATTCAATAAGTGGCTGGACAACACTTGATACTTACGCCGGAGTTTATAATTTATTGGGTTTGCAGAATGGTGTTGATACGTTGCTTGCTGTTGGTACGATACCTTCTGATATAGTGAAAGAAATCAGGTTTGTATTAGGTTCTAATAATACAATAAAAGTAAATGGTATTGTTTATCCACTTACAATTCCAAGTGGTTCAGAATCCGGTTTAAAACTTAAAGTAGATAAACGCTTAAATGGTTCGTTGGATTCTTTATTAATTGACTTTGATGCTGCACTTTCTATACATCAAAATGGACCCGGTGATTATAAATTGAAACCAGTTCTTAAAATCAAATAAAATATCCTTGATAAGTTAAAGTCTCTGGCTATGTCGGGGACTTTTTTGTGCCTAAAGTATCAGATAATTATAAAAAAACCTGCAGTTCATCACTGCAGGTTTACTATGTAGAATTTGTTCGTTTAAGATACTGTCGGAGGTTTTTTCTTGCTTCTTGAGAAGGAACTTCCCAATGGACCTTTTTTACCTAAGTCAACAAGAATTGGAGCAGCCACAAAGATAGATGAGTATGTACCTGTAACAACGCCAATCAACATTGCAAATGCAAATCCTTTAGTTACCTGTCCGCCCACAAGGAAAAGGATCAGGATAGTAAGGAATACTGTTAATGAAGTCATGATGGTACGACTCAATGTCTCATTAATGGCCCGGTTAATCACTTCACCTCTTGGCGCATTAGGCATTAGTCTGCTGTCTTCACGGATACGGTCAAATACAATTACCGTATCATTCATAGAGAAACCAATCACCGTAAGAATAGCCGCAATGAAATGCTGGTCAATCTCCAATGGAAAAGGAACAATGTTCCGTGCAAATGAGAATACAATTAATGTTACCAATACATCATGCATTAAGGCTACAATAGTTCCCAGAGAATACCTCCAGTCACGGAAACGTATGAAGATATAAAGGAAAATAGCCAGCATAGCGAAGATGGTGGCTTTTACCGCACCGGCTTTCAAGTCATCCGAAATAGTAGGTAATACTTTTTTGGAAGCCAACTTGCCAGTATTATTTTCGCCTGCACTGAATTTCTCATAACTCATTGTCGCCGGAAAATGGGACTTAAGTCCGTCATACAGTTTCCTTTCTACCACTGAATCTATTCCTGATACATTGTCTTTAATTCTGTAAGCAGTCGTAATGTCTAATGTTGTATTATCTCCAATGGTTTTAATAACCGGGTTTTCTCCATCGAAAGTTGTAGTCAATTCTGACCGCACTTTTTCTACATCCACTTTTGTCGGGAACTGAACAGTATAACTTCTTCCTCCGCTGAACTCCACACCTTGGTCGAAGCCATTAAAATAAGAAGCGATACCTAATGCCAACACAATCATAGAAACCATATAAGCATACTTACGGTATTCAATGAATTTATATTTAGCATGTCTGAATACTTTTTTCGATACACCAGTGAAATACTCAAGGTGACGCTTCTTGCTGGTAAACCATTCTGTAACCCAACGGCTAACAAGAATACCACAGAATAAAGAAAGTATAAGACCAATGATCTGCGTTGTCGCAAATCCTTTTACAGGACCCAACCCAAAAGAGAATAAAATAAATGCAGTCAATAAGGTTGTAACGTGGGCATCTAATACAGGAGGCAAGGAACGTTTATAGCCTTCATTAATGGCAGGTATATAGCCTTTACCTTTTGATAATTCTTCTTTTATACGTTCGTAAATAATTACGTTGGTATCCACGGCCATACCGATAGTTAATACTAAACCGGCTATACCAGGTGCTGTTAATGTGGCACCAAATCCAGCCAGTACGCCTACTGTAAACAGTAAGTTTAATATCAGGGCAATATTAGCGATCCATCCACTGGTGTTGTAATAAACCAACATCAGTAAGAAAATAACAATGAAAGAGATCAAGAAGGCCATAGAACCACCACTGATAGCTTCTTTACCAAGTGTTGGACCTACTTGCTGTTCCTGAACAATCTTTGCAGGAGCAGGCAATTTACCGGCCTTAAGAATATTTGATAAATCCTGAGCTTCCTGTTGTGTATATCCACCAGAAATGGTTGATGTTCCGTTTGGAATAGGAGTGATAACAGTCGGCGCAGAGTAAACAATATTATCCAGTGCAATGGCAATTGGCTTATTGTCTGACTGAGTGTTAGGATCACCAGCGGCCTCTTCTGTCATTCTCTTCCAGATGGCAGCTCCAAAATTTTTCATATCCATCCGTATCTCAACTTTGCCATATTGGTCAAAGTCCTGACTGGCATTGGAAATAGCATCACCTTCTAATTTAGCCGTTGGCCGGCCATATGTTTTTAATGCATATAACGGAAGAGTTTTTCCAGATCTACCTTTTGCATCTTTTTCAGCAATACCATAAGCAAAAACTACGTCTGATGGAAAGTTTGCTTTGAATTCGTTCAGGTACTCACGGAATAAAGAAGAATCTTTTATTTGTATTGAGCCGATTGCAGCAGGGTAAGAAATTTCACCTTTCTCATTTCTGCCCGGCTGAAAGAACTGAATATATTTTTCTATTGAAACAGTCGAATTATCCAAGCCAGTTGTTTTTCCGGTTGTATCAGTATTATCTCCGGTAATTAATTCGTCAGCAAGTCCTTTAGTTTTATTGGTATCAACTTTTGCTATTGTTTTTCCGGTTGTATCAGATTTAACTGTAGTGTCAAGTTTGGCCGTGGTATCTTTTACGCCACCATATTTTATATTGAAAGCATCAATAAAACGCTGCCATCCGGAAGCATAATTTGCATCCTGCAAAGTGTACAGTTCCCAAAATTGTAGGTTGGCTGTACTCTGCAAATATTTTCTTACTCTCTCTTTATCCTTGATACCAGGCAATTCAACGTTGATCGTTCCTTTTGCTTTGTTGGGGTTGATATTTGGCTGGGCAACACCAAACTGGTCGATACGGGTACGTAATACCTTAAATGTTCTGTCAAAGGCATCATCTGCACTTTTTTGGATATAACTTTCAACTCTACTGTCAGAAGATTTAATATCTATTTCTCCATTACTCGCAGCCGCAAATAAAGTGGCTAAGGGTCTGTCTTTTTCCAGCTTTCTATATTCACTTATAAAAAGTGTAATAAAGTCATCACCACTGTTTGCCTTTCTTTTATCTGCATTTACTATGGCCGCAGAAAAATTGGGATCTTTAGAATCATTAGATAATGATCTTAA
>JBDSUW010000025.1:0-17167 GCA_039927535.1 Chitinophagaceae bacterium
GCACAGCTAATAGTCCAAAGTAAAAACCAGGCAATTGAATTCAGGATTTTGGTGAAAAATTTTATAAGCCCCGGTTCCTGATTTTGTTCCATAATAAGATTTTATAAACTAATCAATCAATAGATTCTTGAAATCGGAAGAGTCTCCTCTGAAAACATTGAAATCCACTTTTCCATTAATTCCGTTCACTCTTCCTTCGTCACTATGTTGCCAGAAACTCCAGCCTCTTTTAATACGGGGATGTGCCGGTTGATTATAATGTGCCACCCATAAAGGATACGCATCAAACTCTCTACCTAAATTTCTTGTATAAAAATCTACATTAGTATAAATGATGGGTTTTACGCTGTAATGATTTTCCAATATATCTAAAAAAACTTTTACTTCTTTTCTTAATTGTGCAATAGAGGCACCGTTTAATTGTTCCACGTCAAGTACTGGTGGCATATCGCCTTGTTCTAACTCCACCCGTTTGATAAAATTCTCCGCCTGCATTCTTCCATCTTTAGATGCAATAAAAAAATGATAGGCTCCACGAATAATTGCATTCTCTTTCGATTTTTTCCAGTTTCTTTTAAAGTTCGGGTCTGTATTACCTATTCCTTCTGTGGCTTTGATGAAACTAAAACCAAGCTGAATCTCTTTTATCTTCATCAATTTTACTTCTTCCCAGCTTATGGCTGATTGATATTTAGAAACATCAATTCCATGTATTGAATAATTCTCCGGTATTGCAATACCAAATTCCGGGTAACGGACAAAGCCAGGTTTTTTATAGGAAAGTGTTTGAAATAAAATTAATCCTATTGCAACAACAATAGCAGCTGCTGCAATAAGTATAACCTTTCTCCTTATTTTTTTTTTCTGTCGACTGGATAACATGGGGTGACTGAGTATTAGATATACTTTTCAGGCAAATATAATTATACCATTTATCGTAAGTTGATAATTCCGAATAATAGTAGTTGCTGTTTTCAAGTGAGTTTATTATACATTTACCAATATTCACTTGTATGACAAAATTATTCTGGAGAATATGGTTTAAACTGACTGGTTGGAAAGTTAACGGCGTATTTCCATCAGCAATAAAGAAGATGGTGCTCCTTGTTGCACCACATACAAGCTGGAAAGATATACTCTTGGGTTTGGCAACCCGATCAAAATTAAAAATTTACAAAGCAAAATTTCTTGGTAAAAAAGAATTGTTTGACGGCCCTTTTGGCTGGTACTTCAAATGGCTCGGCGGTGTTCCGGTGGACAGGCATAGTAAACAGGGAATGGTAGAGCAGGTTGTTGCTATGTTTAATAACAATGAAGAGTTTAAGATCGCTCTGTCGCCGGAGGGAACGAGAAAGAAAGTTGAAAAATTGAGAACAGGGTTTTATCATATTGCAAAGCAGGCAAAAGTTCCCATCCAGCTGGTTGGATTTGATTTTAGTAAAAAAGAAATAATACTTGGAGAAGCATTTTATACTTCTGATAATGAAGAAGCAGATTTTAAAAGGATAATAGATTTCTATGCTCCAATTAAAGGTCTTCATCCGGAAAATGGATTAAGTCATTTACAAAAAAAGGATTAATCATTTTAATAAATTAAGTCGGATTATTAATAGCTTAGGCTAACTATTCAACTAATTGTGTCAGTTTGAACAGAATCTTTCTTGCAATTGGTAGAATTTATTCCTAAATTCATTGTCCACCTTTTATAACTCAAAACTACTGATTATGAAATTACATCCTAAAGCAGGACTTCAGTTCCTGATTACTATTATGTTATCTGCCATTTTTACCTTTAGTTCCACAGCTCAAAAAAACAATCTTGATTGGGCAAATGATACTATTTCTAAAGGGGATGCAATTGGCGGAAAAAATTCCTATTTGAATACTATCAGAGGTAGTGGTCAAAATGCTACGGAGCAAATCAACCTGCCGGTTGATAAATTAAAGGAAATTATAGATGCTTGTGCAGCAAATAATATTTCTACTGTAGCTGTAATGATCATTTCGCTCAGACAAAGTGATATTCAACGATACAAAAAAAATAACCCTGATATACCATCAAATTTAAAAGATAGTGACTTGAAAGGCAGGCAGATGATTGTGATAAAAGTGCCTAGATCTGCTTTTACAGCTCCAATGAGCCAAAAAGGAGCTAAATCAAATTCACGGGTTGCTAATTCATTATCTGCAAGTCTGCTTAGTGCAGGACTCGTTCAGATAAAAGAATTGTATAAAGAATTACCCTTTGCATCGGGTAGTTATTATTTTAGTTTTGGATCAATGTGTCCACCGCCAGCTGCTTGCGATACTGAAGAATAATTTTAAAAAAAATCATTAAGCCTCTTCCTGTTTTTCAACATCAGGCAGAGGCTTTTTCTTTTTCAAAAACTTTGAAAGTGAAATACGGCTTCTTATCTTAATAAGATGCCGGGATAACAGATACCTGATTAATTTGTGTTCAAGAAAATGATGTAGCGGTAAAAGAAAAGAGATAATTACAATTTTTATCAGCCATATTTTCCAAGGTTCGCCGTGTGTCATATCGTGGATTTTCTGATCGAGGTATAAAATAATAAACTCAAAAAAGAAAATTAGTGAGAGAAAGCCCATAAGCCTTATGGTAAAAGCAGAAACTTTAAACATCCCGATCATAATCATAATTATAAATGCACTAATGACTACGATTGTAATCAACATATATTGCAAATTGTATTTTCGCTGTAATGCAGCATCAGCTAACTCCTGTTGACGTTGTTGCTCTTTGGTTTCGTTTTCAATTTCCAGAATAACCAGATCCTTTTCTTTCCCCAGCAGGTCGACACTATCTTTATAGCTGTCGTATAAGTTATCAAAATTTAACGCTTCTGCAAATTGCCCCTGTTGTTGGTATAATGTTTTTAATTCTTTCGAATTTGCCATAAGCGTATTCAAATCAGATGCTGTTCTGGCAATGTCCATTGATTTTAAATTGTACGAAATTGCTTCTGGTATATTTTTTACATCCCGAAGACACAAAGCAAATTCTCCAAAAAACCCTTTTTTGGAAGCCAGATCGTAACCTTCATTAAAAGAATTCTCAGCTTTCCGGAAATAGATAATAGCACTGTCAGGCTGGCCGCCATAAAAATATATTTCAGCTTTCATCCAGTTTAAATAGTCAGGACCGGTATTGGTAAACAGATCTTTTAATTCGGGATGTGATGCTAAATAAGCAAATACAATAGCTGGTTTTTCACTTAATAAAATATAGAAAAAGAGAACTTTTTCTGCTTCAATTTTTAGTGGAAAGTTTTGACTACTTTCTGCCAGCCGGATTGCATTTTGTAAATGTTGTTTTGCTGCCGTATAATTAGAAAGTTTTGCCAGAAATATATAATCATTAATTAGTCCTGAGTTATTATTTTGCTTTTCATTGATAGACCTGCTTCTATTTATATAGGATTTGGCCAGTTCGTATTTATTCAGACGTTTGTATAGATCCGCCATTGCATGAAAAACAGGCGGAAGGAGTGACTCATTTTTATAGGCCACCCCAATGTTTAATGCATTGGTATACGTTTTAAAAGCAGTTAAAACATCTGATCGCTTCAGATAAATATTGCCCAGTTCTATGGCACAAATAATTTTTGCAGAATCATTAGTTGTATTCAACGCTGTAGTAAATCCAAGGCTGGCATTTTTAAATGCTTTATCAATTGATCCGTTTGTGTTGTTTAGTGCCGCCATATTAGAATAGGCTAAAGCTATATATGGCGTTAAGTTTTTTTCTTTGGCAAATTCCAGTGCTCGGTTAATATATTCTTTGGTAGTGGCAGATCTTTCAATAGTTGAAATCCCTGATGAATTGTATCCGGGGTTTTCAAAATAGGCAAGAAGCATCAAATCTGTATTCATCGATGCCTCCGCTTCAATAATCAGTTTTTCTATTAGGCTATCACCTTTTTCAAAATTTTTAATTGTATAATAGTAATCGGAAAGATCTTTTAAACTTAGAACCTTATCTGAAATAACTTTTGAAGACTCATATTTTTCAATAAAATATTGCTCAGATAATTGCTGCCCTGTGCTTATAAAAGCAGAAAGTAGAAAAAGGAAAACAAATTGAATCTTTAATAAATCGCTGAATCGTAAGAACATACTTATATCTTGGGTAAACTTTTTTAGAAGATAAGCAATCTTTCACAATAGCATATTCTTCTTATTTTACTTCAAATTACTCTCTTTCAGTTATAATTCTCAGCTTCGCATAATTCAACATAATTTTTTTCTCTCCATTGTGCTCAAACTTTACGGTGGCAATAGGATTATGTGCTGCACCTTCTAATTTTAATACTTCACCAAAACCAAATTTTTGATGTTCCACCTTGTTTCCTTCTTGCAGATTGGAAGTATCGCTTTCAACAAAGTCTGCTGATGGTGTATGTTCTATTACTTTTGGCGCCGTTGTTTTAGGTTGCAAATAAGAAGGGGTTTCTTTTTTTGTCTCAGATCTTTCATTAAAATATGTGCCCGTTTGTTTTCTTGCACTGCCTGATTCACCATCATCTTCTTTATGCTGCCAGCCTTTCATTCTATTGAAAGCAGTACCTCCGCCCCATTTGTTTTGTGTTTGATTTTTGGAACCGCCTCCGGCAAAACTTCTATCCATGTGTTGCTCCGGAATCTCCTCTATAAAACGACTTGGCTCATTTTGCACCAATTGGCCAAAGCGATAACGAGTATTAGCATAAGTGATCCATAATCTTTTTTTAGCTCTGGTAATTACTACATAAAACAATCTTCTCTCTTCCTCCAGTTCTTCTCTTGTATTAATTGACATTGCATTAGGGAAAAGCATTTCTTCTAATCCTGCAGCAAACACACACTCAAACTCCAATCCCTTGGCAGCATGTATCGTCATTAGTTTCACTGTGTCTGCGTTTGGGTCTTTATCATCTGCATCTGTAAGCAAAGTAATTTGTTGTAAATAAGATCCCAAACTTTTATCTACTAATTCACCATCTTCATTATCGGGGCTTTCCGTCCATTCTTTTATGGAGTTTAATAAGTCCTGTATGTTCTCGTACCGTTGTACACCTTCGGTACTTTTATCGTTGAACATTTCTTTTACAAGGCCGGTTTGTTTGCCCACATGAAATGCTACTTCGTACGCATTTTGTTTAGTAAGCATACTGGCAAAACTTTTTATCATTGTCACAAAATCCTGCAATGCTATAAATGTGCCTGCCCGGAAACCCCGTCCGACCGGGTCATCCGGGCGGGCAAACTCGTTGGCTTTTTGCAACACTTCCCACATGCTGATATTATTTTCATTGGCAGCTAATACTAATTTGTCAATTGTGGTTTTACCAATACCTCTTGCAGGATAATTGATTATACGTTTCAACGCTTCTTCATCTCTTGAATTTACAATAAGCCGCAAATAAGCAACAAGGTCTTTAATTTCTTTTCGCTGATAAAAACTCATGCCACCATAAATGGTATAAGCGATGCCCATTCTGCGCAGCGATTCTTCAAATGCACGGCTTTGTGCATTGGTACGGTATAAGATTGCAAAATCTTTATTGCTATAATGATTACGGAGTTTTTGTTCCTGAATACTGTCAGCAACAAATTTTCCTTCATCATTATCCGTCATCGTCCGTACCAGCTTTATTTTTTCTCCTTCAGCATTTTCGGTAAAAAGAACTTTCTCTATCTGGCCTTTATTATTACTTATTACCTGGTTAGCCACATGCAGAATGCTCTGCGTACTGCGGTAATTTTGTTCCAGCTTTACTAGTTTTACATCGTCATAATCTTTTTGAAACTGTAAAATATTCTGAATGGTGGCGCCACGAAAACTGTAAATACTTTGTGCATCATCACCCACCACACACACATTTTCATGCATAGCACCGAGTAATTTTATTACTTCATACTGTGCCGGATTGGTATCCTGGTACTCATCAATTAATATGTATTTGAATTTGTGCTGATACTTTGCCAGTGCTTCAGGAACATTTTTCAAGAGTTCATAAAACTTTAGCAACAGATCATCAAAATCCATTGCTCCGTTTTTAAAACAACGTTTTACATAGGCATCATATATCTGTGCAATGGCAGGGCGATTGGACCGCATATCTTCCTGCTGAATAGCATAATCATTCCTATATTCTGCCGGACCAACTAATGCATTTTTCGCAGATGAGATTCTGTTATAAACAATATTCGGTTTGTAATGTTTGTCATCAAGATTCAATTCATTGACGACGGTCTTCACCACACTTTTTGCATCGTCTGTATCATAAATAGTAAAATGTCTTGGATAGCCAATCTTGTCGGCTTCAAAACGAAGAATTCTGGCAAAGACTGAGTGGAATGTTCCTATGTATAAATTTCTGGCTTCACCATTACCGAGAATATGCTCCACCCTTTCCTTCATTTCCTTAGCAGCTTTATTGGTAAAAGTCAGCGCAATTATATTGAACGCATCCACTCCTTTCGACATCAGGTGAATAACTCTTGTTGTAAGCACTTTTGTTTTTCCGCTGCCGGCACCGGCAATGATCATAATCGGTCCGTCGATATGTAAAACCGCTTCTTTCTGGCGGTCATTTAACCCTTGCAAATAATCAATCATGGCTGCAAGTTACGAAGGAGCGGAGAATGATTTAAACAAACTCCTTCTTTTGGATAGTTGTACATTTAACATCCAAATTATTTATTATGAAGTACAATCAACGATTTCTTGTAGGAATAATTTTCTTATGCTTCTCTCTATGGTCTTGTAATAATCAAAGCAAAACGTCAGATATCATTGCACCAGATAGTACAGGCAATAATGTAGCCGGTATGGGTGCAGGCGATAGCTATGATACCAGTTTTAATGTAAATGCAGAAGCTTTCGCAGATCTTCAAATACTTCGGTACCAGGTTCCTGGATTTGCGGGACTAAGCCTTCAACAAAAACAACTCGCTTATTATTTGTATGAAGCTGCTTTATGTGGCCGTGATATTATTTATGATCAGAAAAGTAAATACGGCTTATTGCTTCGAAAAACTTTAGAAACCATGTATGCTTCCTATAAAGGAGATACTGCTACAGCCGATTGGAAAAAATTCAGCGATTACTGTGGCCGTGTATGGTTCAGCAATGGAAATCACCATCACTATGGTAATGAGAAGTTTTTACCTGCCTGTTCTTTTGATTATTTTTCTACCATAGTAAAAAATAGTGATACGACCGGGCTGCCTTTTGAGAATGGTGAATCAGTTGCGGCTTTTTTAAACCGAATTAAGCCCATCATATTTGATCCCAAAGTAGAACCGAAAGTGGTAGATCAGCGACCAGATATCGATAATGTAGTTGCTTCTTCCGTTAATTTTTATGAAGGCATTACTCAAAAAGAAGTAGATAGTTTTTATGCAAAATTTCCTACGGCGGGAAACCAGCCAAGCTGGGGATTGAACAGCAAAACTATGAAGGAGAACGGCAAAGTTGTTGAAAAAGTATGGAAAGTTGGTGGTATGTATACTCAAGCAATTGAAAAAATCGTAGGATGGTTAGAAAAAGCTGCTTCCGTAGCAGAAAATGAAAATCAGAAAAAAGCGTTGACCTTATTAGTTGAATACTACAGAACTGGTGATCTGGCAAAGTTTGACGAGTACAGTATTGCCTGGGTAAATGATACGGAAAGCCGGTTGGATGTAGTTAATGGTTTTATCGAAGTTTATCTTGATCCTATTGGAAAGAAAGGAAGTTTTGAAAGTGTGGTTTCTTTGAAAGACTTGCAAGCGACCAAACGCATCAAAGCAATTGCTGATCAGGCGCAATGGTTTGAAGACAATTCTCCATTGATGCCGGAGCATAAGAAGAAAACAGTAAAAGGAATTACTGCGAAAGCAATTACAGTCATCAGTGAAAGTGGTGACGCAGCACCGGCGTCATCCATTGGTATAAATCTGCCGAATGCAGACTGGATAAGAAAAGATCATGGATCAAAATCGGTGTCGCTAAGTAATATCATTTACTCATACAATGTTGCAGGCGCCAAAAGTGGTATGCTGGATGAATTTGCAATTAATGACTCGGTAAAACAAAGGATGAAAAAATGGGGTAATTTATCAGCCGATTTACATACAGATATGCATGAATGTATTGGTCATGCATCGGGGCAAATCAATGCAGGTGTAGAAACAACCGATAAAACATTGAAGACCTATGCTTCTTGCCTCGAAGAAGCAAGAGCCGACCTTGTAGCATTATATTATATTCTCGATAAAAAATTAATTGATATTGGCGTAATGCCGTCATTAGAAGTTGGTATGGCAGAATATGATAGTTATATGATGAATGGATTAATGACACAACTTACAAGACTAACTCTTGGCGACCATCTGGAAGAAGCTCATATGCGTAACAGGCAATTGAATGCTAAATGGGTTTTTGAAAAAGGAAAAAAAGATAAAGTTGTTGAGTTTGTAAAAACGAATGGCAAATCATATGTAAAGATCAATGACTATAATAAACTGAGGGATTTGTTCGGACAGTTATTACGGGAAATACAACGTATCAAATCAGAAGGAGATTTTAATGCTGGTAAAAACTTGGTAGAAACCTATGGTGTAAAAGTAGATCTTGCCTTACACAGAGAAGTACTGGAACGCTTTAAAAAATTAAATGTTAAGCCTTATCGTGGATTTATACAACCACGATTAGTTCCAGTAATGGACGGTGATAAAATAACAAATGTAAATGTAGAATATCCGCAAAGCTTCTTTGGGCAAATGATGGAGTATGCTAAAAAATATTCTTACCTGCCAATAAAAAATTAATGCTTATTTAAAATAATATTTAAAAAAGAGGGGAGCTAAAGTATTGCTCCCCTCTTTTTAATTTATACAATAGGTTTCTTAAGTGCTTTTATTTTTTAATGGAACAATTCCTGCCATTTCGCTAAGCACATTTACCAGATCGGATCCTTGTGGCACAATAAATTTAGTATTGTGTTGCAAAGCTTTTTCTACGGCCTCCAGTTTTCTTAATATCTGTGCATTACCTACAAAATATTCTTCGGCAGCTTCGTTCACCATCTTTATGGCCATAGCTTCACCTTCAGCAGAAAGAATATTAGCCTGCCTGGAACCTTCGGCTTCTTTGATCCTTGCTCTTTTTTCTCCATCGGCTACTGTTTCTCTGGCGGTAGCATAATCAATGGCAGCAATTTTTTCGTTTTCAGCTTTCACTACTTTATTCATCGTTTCCTGTACATCACTTGGCGGATCAATTTGTTTTAACTCCGTTCTTATTACTTCAATCCCCCAGCTTTTTGTTTCTTCTGTTAATGTTTTGTGCAGTTCCGCATTAATTTTCCCTCTTTCACTATTAGCAGATTTAAGCGTCAACGTACCAATAATATTACGTAAAGTAGTTCTCGCCAGGTTTACGATCTGCCATTGATACCTGTCTACATTATATTGCGAACTCTTTACACTTTCTTCTGTTCCTATCACCCTGAAATATACCTGCGCATCTACCGATGCATTCAGGTTGTCATTTGTAATAATTTCCTGTGCCTGAGCATCCACCATTTGCTCGGTAGTGTTGACTATATACATTTTGTCAATAAAAGGGATAATCCAGTGAAAACCCGGATTAGCAAAGGTCTTGTACTTTCCAAGCCGTTCAATTAATGCCCTATGTGTGGGGCGGACAATTTTTACACCCAATGCAAAAATTAAAAGTACGCCGCCGATGATATAATACATTGTGTAGTCCATAAAAAATATTTAAAAAATTATTAATAAACAGTTGTGTAAGGTCGAACAACCAAGCTTAGGAAGTTACGAAATTTTTGTTATACTCCATTGATTAAATTGCTGTAGTTTACAGAGTAGTTGAATTCCTATTTCTACGATATTTACTTCATTTTATTTACAAAAAATCCTCAAACGATGAGAAAAATAGTTTTGCCTTTATTATTTGTGTTGCTGTTTATTTCTTGCGACAATAATAAAAGGACTTCAGAGCCAGCGATAACAAAAGATACAACGGTTGTACAACCTCCGGTTTCTGAAAATTTGCAGAAAGTAACGTATGTAAGTGCGACTTACTATACTGGCAGAGTTGATTTTTATTTTACAGACGAAAGTGGTGAAACAATTACAGTTGGTATCAGCAATTTTCCAGAGGATAAAGGAGCAATGTATCCAAAATCATTATTGGAATCTACAGACACCACCGAAGGCCCGCCTTCTGAAAACCCGGCGATGGTAGGCAAACATTTTTTTCTTGTAAAAAATGCTGCGGGAGAAATAACTGAAATCAGGACAGCAGATTAATTCTTACTGTATTGTATTTGAAACAGCTTTTTCAGTAAAAAATTATTTTGTAGCAATATAGTCAAGTAGTTTTTTCTTATTACTGCTGTAAGAAAGAGTATTAGCAACTAAGTAGTACGCATGTTTTTCATTACAATAATCATAGGCATATTTGGCTAGCATTAATTTGTGATCATCATAAGAAAAAAAATTGAGCAACTCTTTTATCTGATTAGCAGAGAGAGAAATCTCCCTTAAAGTAACTCTTGCCATTTTTACTTTTTCTTCATCATAAGACTCTCCTTTAATAGCTTCTTTAATATCAGCAAACTGTTTATCTGTCGCAGCAGGATAGTTATATAAATTATTTCCAGCATTTGTTTGAACAGGTTTTTGATAATATTCATTCCATAAGTCTGCTACTATATCACCTTCATCCGCAGCTATTTTTCCAAACCGCAATACTGTTACTTCAGAATGCTTGCCAGCATTAAGTTTGATGGTGCCGTCGTATACTTTTTTATACTCGCTGTTTCCATTATCTGATTGTAGCTGGTAAATAATTAAAGGAAACGTTCCGGGTTCCTGTACCTGAAAAGTAACACTGCGATCCTGTAAACTGTACTTTTCTCCTTTATAAATAATTTTAAGATTATTTTCACCGGAAGTACTGATAGTGAGATTACTTTTTGATTGGGCAAATAGTGTAAAAAAATTTGCTAATAATGCTACGAGTATTGATCCTTTCATATCTCTACGTTTTAGTTCTTTAAAAATATTAAATTGCTTTAGTAAAAATATACCCAACAACCCGTAGATTAATTCTCTTTTATCGGGTGATAAACCCTTTTTGCATTCTTTAATACAGTTGCTTTATCCAAGGTCATCGGTTTTGTTTGCTGATTCAAAAACATTGTCATCTGGTCTTTATAATGTGGTGAATCCGGATGCATCGATGCGCCGAATGTATTAACTGATTCTATTATTGGTAAAGTTCCATCTTTAGGATAACGTACAAAGCAGATATAGGCATCTCCGGAAATAATTTTCCGCATACCATCTTTATACGGTTCTGTATATTCAGCCGTAAGAACATCTGGCAATCCCCATCCTGGACGGGCATCTTCACCTCTCACTAATTTTTGTACATCACCTAAGACTAGATCTGTTTTACCAAAGTTTTTCATCATATGATCGTAAACATATTGATATGTTTCTACCGACTCCTGTTTTGTAAGTTGTCTTGCAGCAGTGCCTTTTAATTTAGTACTTACATAATTATAAACAAATAGAAAAATGGCAGCTCCTTTGCTATTCACAACAGCTTTTTTATCCCAATTTTGAAGTGTTATAATTATCTCTTTTAATGCAGGATAATTATTGGCATTTAAATTCAGCATACTATCAATTCCGTATGTATATTTTAATTCCTTCGGCAACTGTTGATCAAATTTTATTTTTTTAAAAGTGTTATAGTCAATTTTTTCGTTCTTGATTAACTCTGTTACTCTCTGGCTTCTGTTGTTTTGATATGTTTCGTAACCATCGTTCTTATCAAACTTGTTTTTGTCAAGATTATATTTCGGATCGGTTGCGAGGAAAGGTGAATGGTTCGTATTATATAAATACCCCGATGTGGGATTTACATATTGTGGCAACTGCTGAATGGGTTTAAAGGTGGTCCATAATGTGGCAGCGGTGTTTCCCGGTAAGGTACTTTTCCAATTGTATTTTGGATCCGGATTTCTTACCGGCATTTTTCCATTGCTGATATAGAAGATTGTATCGTACCGATCTGCATACATAATATTGAACATTGGCAAGCTGGTCATACTTACTGCAGCATAAAATTCAGAAAAGTTCTTTGCCTTATTCATTCTGTACCATTCTTCTAGGGATTTTATATCCATTGTGGCTGGTACTCTTAATGAAAAAACACCTTTATCGGTTTTAACAGTTGCTCCATATTTACTCCAATATATTTTTTTACCGATAGTTATAGGAATACCTTTTACTTTCAGCTTTGCTTTATTTTTCTCTAGTTCAATCCATTCGCCATCAAACTTGTATTGATCTTTGTTTTTGGGATTTATTTCTAATTGAAACACATCTAATTTATCCTGATAGTTTACTGTATGTGCCCAACCCAAATTTTCATTAGTGCCATGAAAGATCAGACAACCGCCGGGAAATAAACCGCCCAGCATATTCCATCCTTGTTCACTTTGCAAATGTGCTTCGTAAAATGCAACCGGACCCTCTTGTGGTTGGTGTGCATTGATGGCGAGGAAGCTTTCGCCTGTGGTTGTTTTGGCTGAATTCATTGCAATTGCATTAGAGCCTTGCGGATTAAAACCAGGAATGGTTGCCACTTTGCCACCAAGTATTTGTGGAAGAGCCTGTTCTACTCCGCAAAAGAGACTGATGGAAAAAACAACTGATGTCATGTATTCTTTCTCATTAAAAGGAAATGCCTTTTTATACATTACTTCTTTCGGATGTGCTTTTGCATAAGCATTCAGCCCGGCCACATATCCTTTTACCAATGCTACAAAATCGGGACTGAGTGTATTCCATTGTTCTTCCACCGTTTTGCGGATGCGTAATAACTGCACCACATAATCTGCCTCTGCTCCTTTTTTACCCAATGCCTTTCCCAACATTCCCTTTCCTGATTGCACTACTGTTTGCAATGTTCCAAAATCATCTTCTGCATGTGCCCAAGCTATGCCATAGGCTACTTCGGGATCTGTGGGTGCAAATATGTGTGGAACACCAAAACTATCTCTGGCTATTGTAATATTGCTGGGATTGATTTGGGCAGTAGCTTCAATACTTACTACTAATAGTGACAGTAAAATAAATTTCATACAGAAAGATAATTAAAAAGACTTACCATGTGTTTGCCGGATTAAAAAATTTATCAATTCGGGAAATGGTTTTAACAACCGGATAAACAAAGAAGTTATTTTCCCACGGCCTAACAAAGACTGTATACGGCGACCCATTTTCAATCGTTTGGAAAATTTTAATTGCCATTGTTTACAGTATCGTTGTTCCATTTTACTCCGGTTTATTCTCCCCTTTAAATAGCTATCAATTGCTTTTGCCGCCAGTTTGCTTCCATGCAATGCCATACTCATACCATTTCCGCAAAGAGGAGTTATCATCCCTGCTGCATCGCCAATCATCAGTACATGATTTTCTATTTGTGATTTTTTCTCAAAACTAATTTGTGAAATTGTTAGCGGTGTATCATATAATCTTTCACTTTCATTTAGTAATTGTTGTAAATGAGGGTTTTTAGATAATATATTTTCTTCCATCGCTTTTATACTACCACCACTTTTTTCAAGGTTAGCTGCCGTGGTTAAATAGCACAAACAATATTTATCAGCTTCAATTTTTACAACCCCGCAATAGCCGTTTTCAAAATTGTGCAGGGCAATGGTATCGTCCGGGAAGTTTGTTTTGATATGATACTTAACCCCTATATAGTTACTCAGTTTGTTTTTTAGGGCTGCTGTAAAAGGCCTTTTCCATTTGATGTCTATATTACTTCGTTTGCCGTAGCTGGCACAAACTATTTTAGCGGTATATTTTTTTACGGCATCAATATAAAAACCATCTTCCTTAAAAATAATATCATTCACTTTTGTATTCTCCAGCAGGGTTACTCCATTACTTTTCGCCAGCTGCGCCAGGATGGTATCCAGTACATACCGGCTAATACCAAAACCGCCTAATGGTAAAAACTGTTCCAGCAACTTTCCTTCAACAGTTGACACCTGCAGTTTAGTAATATGCGATACATTCAATCTATTCAGGTCAACCCCGAGGTTCTCCAAAAAATCCCACGATTCAAGGCTGATGTATTCGCCGCATACTTTATGAAATGGATACTCTTCCTTCTCAAACAGCACCACTTTATGTTTAGCAGCAGATAACTGGATAGCAAGCGCAAGGCCTGCAAGCCCGCCTCCTATTATTGCAACATCATATATATCCCCTTTGTTATAAAGCGGAAAAACCTTTCGTTTCTTTTCAATATGTGTAGCTATTTGTATAATCTTATTTTTTGCAGGTGATAAGATAACGAAAAGCCCATTTCCAGTTTATTTCATACTTGCTGATAGCGGCTTGCTGAAATAATTGCTGCCACTCTTTTTTAGTAAAGCCCCTGGATACCGACAAACAGGCATCGTTTTTTACCAAATAAGATTTACTGAAGAAATGGGTAATATATTTTATAAGATAATAAGCCATCCAGTGCCGCTGCAAATCATTAATAAAAAAACCTTTGGAACTGTTTTTTTGTAACCATTGCAGCATCAGCATCAATTGTTCGTCCGTAAAATGATGGCAGAATAATGAAGAGAAAATAATGCCCGGTTGCTTATCAAATTGTACGGTTGCATAATCACTACAAATCCATTTACAATCTAATTGCGGATACTGCTGTTTGGCAAATTCAATACATGCTGCATTCATATCAATACCGATAAAAGAAACCGGTATCTGTTTTTTCAAACAATACTTATAAATAGCAAAAAGGTTATCACCACCACCACATCCAATTTCACAAATAACAATTGGCTCTTTGCTGTTTAAAAATGACTGTACGCCTTTTAATGTAATGGCATGTCCACCCAGCCGGGTGTTGATGATGTTCAGCTCTTTCAGCGTTTGCGCCATCGCTTCAAAAGAAATATCATCGGCATCCATTAGTTCTTTCTCATAACTACGTCGTGCAAGATTTATCATGCCGATACAATAAATGTTTCCATTGTAATACCTGGGCCAAAGGCTGCACCAAAAATTTTACAGTTTTCTTTTTTTTCTAATGCATCCATTATTTTTTCCAATACAAATAATACAGTAGGAGAAGACATATTGCCATATTCTTTCAACACATCATAACAGGGTTGTAACTGGCCATTGGAAAACCCCAAACTCTTATGGACTGCTTCTAATATTTTTTTACCTCCGGGATGTATGCACCAATGTGTAATATCTTCTTTTGTAATACTGGCTTTTTCCAAAGCATTCATTACCAGTTCATCAAAATTTTTCTCAATTAAATCTGGTATGTATCCGCTAAGAGTCATTAAAAAACCGGTGGAAGAAAGTTCCCAGGCCATATCATTTTTACCACCAGTAGCGACGGTGGAATAAAAATGGTCAATGGATAAACCTTCGGCTGCAATATTGCCACTCACTAATAATGCAGCTGCTCCATCTGCAAACAACATACTGCTGGTAAGATTATCTATCGTAGGAATCTTTTGAAAATGAAGGGTACATAACTCTGTACATATTATTAATACGTTTGCATCTTTATCAGCCTTGCAAAAAGCATCAGCGATTTTAAGAGCATGGATAGCGGCATAGCAACCCATAAAATTTACCGAACTACGAAATGTTGAGGCAGGCAGGTTTAATAATTCCAACAACTCAAGATCCAGGCCCGGTGCCGTCATACCCGTGCAGCTTACAGTAATGATATGAGTAATTTTTTGACCACTTACTTTTTCAAGGCAGGCATTGATAGCTTTCATTGATAAGGCTGCTGCATATTGCTTGAATAATTGCATCCTTAATTCAAGATTAGGAAAAGGTTCCAGGTTTTCAGAAGCCGGATAAAATTGCCATTCATTCGTTGCGCAACTATAATCGGGTATTACAGAATAGCGGCTCTCAATACCACCCTGCCGGTACAAATACTTTAGTTTACGTTGCTCCGTTTCGGGCAGTGCATATACCCGTTGCATAAAGTCAAGAATAGCTGACTGCTTATGCTTAAAATCGGGTACTGCTGTACCAATTGATGTAATCTTACTCAAAATACCTCCAGATTAATAAAATGATAAAAGCCATATTTGTACAGGTAGCTGCCAGCCAGTTCATCTTCATCATATTTTTAAAATCTGCTGCGTTGGTATTCTTTGCTACTTTTATAAACCAGTGTATGAAATAAACGACAACGGGGATCAAAAAGATGCTAACGACCAATAATTTATTCTCTTCACCCTTACTGATAAATAATTGTGCCATGAATAGGAAGGCAATGGCATATACTATTGCACAAAACAAAAAAGTGCCTTTGTAGCCAAGCACATAACTAATTGTTGTAACTCCATCTTCTTTATCCTGACGATGCTGATAGATTTGGGTAAGCGGATAAAAACCGCCTATTAATAAGGCACAAATAACCATCCCCTGCCAGGGTACATGTACTGTTTGAAAAGCATTGCTGCCATAATAGACTAACCAAAAAGTGAATGCCCCCTGGAAAATAATAACGGTGAGATAACCAATAACGGGGTATTGTTTTAACCGGATCTTGCGATAACTGTATGCTTTAGAAGCACCAATATATAAGGGCAGCAACGCACCAAAAAGCGGATCAATTAAAAAGCCCAAAGCAATAGCTGTTATATCTAATACAATGGAAACATAATATAGCTGACGGGATGGTGGCGGTGGCTTTTCAATCCCACCAATACTTTCAGTATCCCGGTCCATATAACTGTTGTAACCATTACTGGCAGGATAAATGAAAAAATGCAAGAGTACAAATATCAATGCTGCATGCCACCAGTTAATATGCTGCACCTGCGCCAATGCAAAAAAATATAAAGGCGACAAGAAAAAAGAAAAAGGAATACGAAGCAATTTTATAGTAGAAGCAGAAATCATTTACCAACCTTATGTCTTCTAAGTTAACATGGTTGGCTCATAATTGAAGAAAAATTAATTGTAAATTTTTAAAGGCTGCTATTAATTTTTATGTTTCAATCTTCATTTTATCCTCTTACTATTCAGGTATTTTTCATGGATAACCTCACTCATCGGTTTGTTGTAT
>JBDSUW010000026.1:0-39946 GCA_039927535.1 Chitinophagaceae bacterium
GTTGCGTAATCTTTTGCTTCCATTAATTTCTTGCTGATGAGCTTGCTGCCCATACCTACAGCACAAACACCGGCTTTGTACCAGCCTTCTATATTTTCTTTGGTGGTATCTACTCCGCCTGTTGGCATAAAGAGTAATTTAGGAAAGATATCTTTTATACCACTTAAAAAATCGGGGCCGAGCATATTGCCTGGGAATAGTTTGATAAACTTTATGCCAGCATTTTCTGCGGCAATGATTTCTGTCGGTGTCATACAACCAGGCCCATAAAAAATATCGTTGGCTACGCAATGCGCTGCTACATCTGGTACAAATCCGGGGCTAACTAAAAAGTCGGCGCCAGCTGCGAGATAGTCGGTTGCATGTTGCATATTCTTGATAGTTCCTACACCGAGTAAAATGCCGGGCATTTCTGCATTGCGAACTTCTACCATCTTTTTAAAGTTACTAAGTGCTGCTTCGCCACGGTTGGTGTATTCCACTGCTTTTATGCCTGCTCTGTAAATAGCTTTTAATACTTCAACACTTACTGTTTCATCTGGATTGAAATACAAGGGAAGTATGCCTTGTGCTACGATAGCGTCGGTTATTTTTTTTGTTTTGCTCATGTTTTTTTGTTTCTCGCAAAGGCGCAATGAACGCCAAGGGGATTTATTTAATAAATATTTTCGTCTTTTATTATATAAAGTGAATAATTGCATTGAAGCCCTATTCACTACTGACTATTCACCATTGCCTATTCTCACTTTAATTACTAATTTTTTTATCTCTCTTTCACCAATCATCGGGGCATGCACATCTTCCGGATAGAATATAGCAAACTGTCCGTCGGTTAATTGAAATGAAGTGTCTGGTGCATCACTAAAAAATCGGACATCCTTTTCTGCATTGTACTCACCATTGGGTGTTACACATGCTGCTCTTGGTTTCCAGTAAATAGTTTCTACTCCTTTGATACAAAGCTGTATGTCGATATTCTTATCATGACATTCAAACTTGGCAAGGCTGGCTTCTGCTGTTTTGCCTTGAGCATTACTGAAGATGGCTTTTAATCCTTCTGCAATATCTGATTTTCCATCGGCAGCATTGGCAAGGTCTGTTGCATTGATGAATTCAAATGCTTTTGCAAATGAGGGATGGAGAGAAAAGTATTTTGATGCATTTTGTATTGTGTCGATTATCATACCCCTGTCCCCTAAAGGTGAACTTAGTTTTAAAATGGTTTATTAATATTGATGCTTCAATTATATCAAGTTTTTAAACCCACCCCTTTCGGGAATTTCTTTATTATTAAAGTCTGCTGCCCCTCCGGGGAGGGGATGAAGACTCTGAGAGTTGTTGATAAGCGAACAAAGTTCCCGATAAAAATCGGAATGCTGCAAAATGCCGAATAGAATTCATGCAGCAGAAGAGTGCGACGCAACGAAGATGCCTTGAAAAACAAATGCTGGTAACAAAATCATTCAACTTATTTCTATAAAGAACTACTAATAAAAAAAAGACTGATAGGTCTAAGTCCTCCCTTTAGGGAGACAGAGGGTTTCCTATCTCTGCACCCTTCCACTACCATCACCTTTCATCAACTCTTTTACATCACTCAATGTTGCATGATTCAGATCTCCGGGTATAGTATGTTTTATTGCTGATGCTGCTACGCCAAACTCTGCGGCTTCATTCATCGGCATACCTGTTACTAATCCGTAAATTAAACCACTGGCAAATGAATCGCCACTACCTACACGGTCAACGATACGTACACTATATTCTTTTGTGTGATAGAAATCGGTGCCATCATATACCAATGCACTCCAGCCGTTATCACTTGCACTATGGCTTTCTCTTAATGATGAAGCGATGAACTTGAAACCAAACCTTTCTTTCATTTGTTTGAATACATCTTTAAAACCTTCAAGATTTAGTTCGCCTTTGGTAACATCTGTATTAGCAGCTTTGAACCCAAGACACAGATCAGCATCTTCTTCATTACCGATACATACATCTACATTTTCGCAAAGCTTCGTCATTACTTCTCTTGATTTTTCTTTGGTCCATAATTTTTTACGAAAGTTGAGATCAATACTTGTAGTGATACCTCTTGCTTTGGCTGCTTTTAATGCAGCATCAGTTAATGCAGCAGCTTTATCGCTCAATGCAGGTGTGATGCCTGTTGTGTGAAACCAATTGGCTCCTTCAAATATTTTATCAAAATCAAATTCAGAAGCATCTACATCTGCAATAGAAGCACCGGCACGGTCGTAAATAACTTGTGATGCTCGCATAGATGCACCAGTTTCTAAAAAATATATACCAAGACGATCGCCACCTCTTGCTACAAACTGTGTGTCCACACCATAACGGCGCAAATGATTAATGGCTGATTGACCAATTGCATTATTCGGCACTTTGGAAACAAAGGTTCCGTTCAATCCATAATTACACAATGCAGCAGAAACGTTGGCTTCGCCACCGCCATAGGTAATATCAAATGTGTCAGCTTGTACGAACCGTTTAAAATCGGGAGTTGATAAGCGTAACATAATTTCTCCGAGGGTTACTACTTTCTTTGACATGTTCTTTTATTTTTTATTTAATGTTGAAGATTTGAAAGATACACCATGCAATTATAAAGACCTCAATTAACGACCGATTTTGTTTCCGGTATCGTTACCGAAACGCCATTATAACGTTGTAACTGACAAAAATTTATGAAACGATTGCGTTTGACCCAACAGCTTCCTTATCTAATTGCCAGTTAAAATAGTTTTTGGCATTATTGAAACAGATATCCTGAATCACTTTTCCTGTCCACTCAATATCATTTGGCAATTCGCCATTTTCTATTTCTTCGCCAAAAAGATTACATAATATTCTTCTGAAATATTCATGACGTGGAAACGAAAGAAATGAACGGCTATCTGTCAGCATGCCGATAAAGCGACTAAGCAATCCCATATTGCTGAGAGCATTGATCTGTTTAGTCATGCCATCTTTCTGATCCAAAAACCACCAGGAAGAACCCCATTGAACTTTACCTGCTGCACTGCCATCATTAAAGTTACCAATCATGGTAGCAAACAATTCATTATCTGAAGGGTTCAGATTATAAATAATCGTTTTCGCCAGCGTATCATTTTTATCCAGGCGGTTTAAAAATTTAGATAAGGTTCTTGCTTGTGAAAAATCACCAATGCTATCCCAACCGGTATCAGCACCTAGTATGCCCAGCATGCGGCTGTTATTATTTCTTAATGCACCCAAATGATATTGCTGTACAAATCCTTTTTCCCAATCCCACTCAGCAAAATTTACCAGCATGGCTGATTTGAATTTCCGGTTCTCCAGCAATGTCAGTTCCCCGCCCGAACGAATGTTGGCGAAGATGCCAGCAATTTCTGTAGTGGTGTAATCCTCTGCATAAATTTCTTCCAGGCCATGATCGCTGATTTTGCAATTGTTTTCAACAAAATAGGCATGGCGTTTTTTTAATGCCGATATGTAATCATTGTAGGTACTAATGGAAACATCGGCTGCTTTTTCCAATCCAGTCAGGTAATTATTAAATCCAGTGCTGTCATCTACATTCATTGCCTTATCAGGACGAAAAGCCGGTAACACTTTTACTGACCAGTCATCATTTTTTATTTTCTGATGATATTCCAGGGAATCCAACGGATCATCGGTGGTGCAAACTACTTTTACATTCATTTTCTCTAGTAATCCACGAACACTAAATTCTTTTGATTGTAATTTCTCGTTGCACTCATCATAAATGCTTTTGGCAGAGTCTAGATTCAATATGGTATTGATGTCAAAATAACGTTGCAGTTCAAGATGCGTCCAATGATATAATGGATTCCGCAATGTATAAGGAACAGTGGCAGCCCATACCTTGAACTTTTCCCAATCTGTTTTATCACCGGTAATGTAGGCTTCTTCCACACCGTTGGTACGCATGGCTCTCCATTTATAGTGGTCGCCATTCAACCATACTTTGATGATGTTTTCAAAAATAATATCATCTGCCATTTCATTTGGCGGCAGGTGATTGTGATAATCAATGATGGGCATGTGTTTAGCATACTCATGATATAATCGTTGGGCTGTTGCATTTGATAGCAAGAAATTTTCGTTGAGAAATTTTTTCATAATTGGCTGCTTGGTATTATTTAAAAATCTTTTTAAAAGTATTAAATATCGTATGGTTAGCAACTAAAAACTACGCAATCGTTACCGATACTTTTATTTCTCCTCATTTTATAAGCTCCTGCTAATCCCTAATTCAAGCCCTCTTAATTCTGCCAGCCCCCGCAACCTGCCAATAGCAGAATAGCCTGGGTTGGTGGTTTTATTCAGATCATCCAGCATCTGGTGACCATGGTCTGGACGGAAAGGAATGGGTATTTTCTTTTTTTGTTGTATCAATAATAATTCTTTCATGATGGCATACATATCATTGTCGCCACCAAGGTGATCAGCTTCGTAAAAATTTCCTTCTTCGTCCTTTTTTACATTTCGTAAATGAATGAAATGAATCCGTTCTCCAATTTCTTTTGCAATGGCTGGTAAATCATTGGCGGCAGAAGCACCCAAAGAACCTGTACAAAAACAAATACCATTGGCGGGGATATTTACTTTATTTAAAATGTAATTGAAATCTTCCATTGAACTTACTATTCTTGGTAAGCCCAGAATAGGAAAGGGAGGGTCGTCTGGATGAATGGCCAGTTTAACGCCGCATTCTTCAGCCACAGGTGCTATCTCATTTAAAAAATAAGAAAGATTTTCCTGCAAAGCACTTCTATCAATATCCGTGTATGCCTCAAGCTTCTTTAGCATATCGGATGTGGTTGTCCGTTTTTCTCCGGGTATGCCAAACATTACCACACCTGATAATGCATCCAACTGTTCAGTAGAATAGGTTTTAAACCGTTTTTCTACTTGTTGCTGAATACTGTCGTTGTACGAAGCTGCCGCTCCTTTTCTTTTTAGTATATAGATGTCAAACACTGCCAGGTCAACCCAATTAAAATACAGTGCTTTTGCACCTGTGGGCATTTCGTAATCCAGTGTCGTTCTTGTCCAGTCGTTCACCGGCATAAAGTTGTAGGTGATTATAGGGATGCCACAGCTTGCTACATTTCTAATGGAAGTTTTATACTGCTCTATGTATTTTTTATAGTCGCCGCTTCTTGTTTTTATATCTTCATGCACGGTTATACTTTCCACAACCGACCAGGTTAAGCCAGCTTTTTCAATTTCAATTTTGCGTTTCCCTATTTCCTCTGCCTGCCATACTTCGCCATGCGGAATATGATGCAATGCAGAAACAATTCCTGTTGCACCTGTTTGTTTTACATCGGCTAATGATACCGGGTCATTGGGACCGAACCATCGCCATGTTTGTTCCATCTGAATCATATAAATAATTATTTATTTTTTAAACGCCACTAAAAACAGAAAATCCACCATCCACATTTACCACTGTTCCGGTAACAAATTTTGATGCATCGCCCAATAACCAGATTAATGCGCCAACGAGTTCCTCAGGTTGGCCCATACGATTGAATGGGGTGTTTTGAACAACCAAATTTCCCCGTGTAGTATAAGTTCCATCCTCATTTGTAAGCAAGGTTCTGTTTTGTTCGGTAAGAAAAAACCCAGGAGCAATTGCATTTACTCTAATTGCATCGCCATATCTTTTTCCTGCTTCCACCGCAAACCATTTGGTGTAACAGTCAATGGCACTTTTGGCCATGCTGTACCCTAACACTTTTGTTATTGCCTGCTGCGATGCCATGGAAGAAATATTTACAATGCTGCCATTTTTTTGCTGTGCAATAGCTTGCCCAAAAATCTGTGTTGGCAACAGTGTACCAAATAAATTCAAATCCATCACCGCTTTTAATGCGGAAATGTCCAATTTAAAAATATCTTGTTCAGGCGCTACCACAGCACCCGGCATATTGCCACCCGCAGCATTTACCAACCCATCAATTTTTCCATAAGTATCCAACATTATTTTTCTGGCTGCAAGCAGTTGATCTTCCTGCGTAACATCGGCAATCAGCGCCACTGCACTGCCACCATGGGCAATAATTTCAGCTACTCTTTCTTTGGCAACTTTTTCATTTCTTCCCAACACACCAACGTTGGCGCCTTCTTCTGCCAGGCCTTTAATAAAAGAATGTCCAAGGATGCCGGTGGCACCTGTTACCACAATTACTTTGTCTTTTAAAGAGAATCTGTTTGTCATTTTATACTTTTAAAAATCTACAATCTTTATTTTATTTTCTTTGTAAATGGAAAGGCAGGTAAACCATCTTTGTCTGCGAGGTTTGCTTCACCAACAAGCATCCATGCATATCGGACAGCTACGGGTTTGGCGGAACCATTTGTTTTAAGCAATACATTATTACCAGAAATTTCTGCACTTACTTTTTGATATGCAATACTATCAGTGCCGGGCAATTGATACCCTATCTCAAATCCATCCAGCGGTTTTCCATCTGTTTGTAAAGCATTGGCTGTTTTAAATTTTAAGATGAGCTGATTCTTTTTCCATTTCACACATTTAAACTCAGGGCCTTTAAAATTTACTTTTTCGTCATAGTTTTTGTTGAGTGCTATTAATGCAAGGCGATAACCTACCGGGGCTTTCTTTGTAAAATGAATGTCGCCCATGTTACCGAGGTCTGTGGTAACCGCCATGGCTGTATTGGGAATATTTTTGCTGGTTAAATATTGTGCTTCCCTTACCACTGCGGCCGCATTCATATCTGCATAACCAAAGGCAGAAATTTGCACAAAATAAAAAGGCATTTTAGGCTGGTTCCACCTGTCTCGCCAGGCGTTAATCATTTTAGTAAATAGTTGGTAATACTCTTTGGCATAACCTACATTGGATTCGCCCTGGTACCACAACACTCCTTTTACACTGTAAGGAATTACCGGATCAATCATGCCATTAAATAAAACAGATGGCTCCCGCCATGGCCTTTTGAAATAATAAAATGTTTGTGGCTCTTCAGGCTTTTTACCTTGTTTACTAATCTCCCAATTGTTTAATTCTTTTTGATAGGCTACCGAATCTTTACCTGCATTTTCCTGTATGAATTTCCAGCGATCGATGTATTTAGTCAACACAGTGTCGCTTGTTAAAACTTCTCCCGGTGTCCATGCTTCAGCAGGTGTGCCGCCCCAGGCCGCATACACAATACCTACGGGTACATTTTTTTCCTGCTGAATTTTTTTTGCAAAGTAATAAGCTACTGCTGAAAAATTGGGTGCTGTTTCCGGTGTTGTTTTTTTCCATACAGAACCGGGAGCATCATTAAATTTTTGCAGCCCATATTGTCTTTCTACATAGAAATAACGAATATTTGGAAAGTTGGCTTGCGGTATTTCAGTTTTAGCACTCACATCCGATTTTAAGGAAAAGCCCATATTAGACTGCCCCGATGCAACCCACACTTCACCAATCAAAACATCTTTTAGTGTGATGCTGTTATTTCCAGTAATGACAAGCGTATGGCTGTTCATACTGGCTTTGGGAGTGGCGAAAACTGCTTTCCATTCGCCGGCACCGTTTGCATTTATAACAACCGTTTTATTATTCCAGCTTGTACTAATAGTTACTTTTTCATTGGGAGATGCCCAGCCCCAGATATTTGCGGTGGATTGCTGTTGCAGCACCATACCATCGCTAAAAATGGCAGGCAATTTTATATTGGCCAAACAATTAGTGCCAAAGAATAAAACTAGCAGTATTAAAAAGTTTGTTACAAATATTTTTCGGTTCATTTCTTAGTTTTATTTAGCCTGGTAAAATATGAGTGCAGGTTTTTTATTGCTTTCTTTAGATTGAATGAGCACTTGCTTATTTTTATCTTCATCATCACCCAGTTGCCTTGTTTCTCTAACCAATACAAAAGTTATTTTTTTGCCGGGATGATCTTTCAGCAATGATGTTACATCAACAAAATGATCTTCGGGCTCTTTGGTAAAGGCAATTTCACCTGCTACAAATGCCTTTTGTCCCACTTCTTTTATTAAAGCTTCTTTGTTATCTAATAATGGAGCATTGTTCCAATTCAATGTTTTTTCACTCCATGCTGCATCGGGTATGCCATACACATGCAGGCGGAAATGGCTTTCCGTTTTATTCGTGTAACCATTTACTTTCAACAATACTTTTTGTGTTTTGCTCGCAATAACGGTTGACAGATCGAAAGATAAATAAGCTACATTGTTATTTGACGGATTAGCAGCATCTAACTGTACTTTTAATTCTTTTTGCAATCCATCATTCTTCGATGCGTTCTTTCCACCTGTTACCGTGGCATCATCTTTTGCAACAATCATTTTTGCACTGACTGCCTTTTTAGGGATGGTCAATAGCATAACAGATTGTGGAGGCAACACAAGCTGTAGCTTTTTATCCGCACCAATATTCAGTACCTGCGTTACTTCACCATAGTATTCAGGACTAACGGTTTCAGCCGTTGCCATTACATCGGTTGCTATAGTCAGCTTTGATAGATCAATTTTTGCATTGTAATTAAACATGCCTCGTTGCACCAGCCACATATAGTAATTGCCTGACTTTTCATCATAGCTGGTGTAAGTATCCAATCCATTATCTTCTACCGAAGCGGTGGTTTGAAAAAGCGGTCTTTCATTTTTAAATCCTTTGGCAAATAATCGCACTACTTCTCCGGTGCGCTGTATGCCCGAAACACTGTAATCCGTCTTATTGCCCGGGCCATCTCCTTTTTCAAACAATTTTATTTCACGAACCATTGCATTACTGCTTCCATCAATGCGCATCCGTACTTTATCGGTGGTTACCTGCGTTTTAAAAATTTCAAATACCTGTGCATATTTATTGTCCTTTTCGTTTGTGCCGGGAATATCTTTCCATTTATTATCACTCCAATATTGCAATTTAAATTGCTGAATACGGTCGGGGCTGGTGTACACGCCGCCATCGCTGCCGCTGTAAATAACGGCACTGCCTATGTCGTAATTTTTTTCCAAATTAATCTGAACCCATTGCTGCGCAGAACTTGTATCGCCGTGCCATGAAGAGGCATTGGTCTTTATTGCATCCGTTACAAACTTTGCTGATGCCTGCCCGCTGCTTGCCGTAACATTTTTTCCCAATGCTATGTTTTTATACGCATCTTCCACAATTCTTTTTCCCTGCCAAATAAAATGATGACCAGACTTAACGCCTCGTGGATAAGGGCCACTCTGCGTATTGGCAAATTTAAAAGCCCAGATACCATAACCACCATTCTTCATATTGTTACTATAGATGCCCGCCCATTCCGCAAACAACGATGGGGAGTCCATCGTCTCTTCTTTGTCGATGAGGTATGCATTCATCCAGCGGCCAATTTCGGTATAGGCTACTGGTAATTCCTTTTTTGCAGGATGATTTTCCCTCAATATTTCCTGGATGTTTTCTATGCGGTTTTCATAACCAACTGCCGGTGAGTTGTAAGAATGGGTGGAGAAAATTTCCAGTAAATCTTTGCCTACCTTATTACCCCGATAATCGGTACGAATGTTTTTTGCCACGGCTGCCCACCACTCAGGATTGTTGCCTGCAGTAACAGGCCCAACAAATTTTGGCACCAATTTCTTTTTGTAGATTTTATTTACATCTTCCACTGCGCAATGAATGGCATCGGAAACTATCTGCATGGCCATGATCCATTGGTCTAATTTCATAGGGCCCGACTGCCGATGGTTTGGTTCGTTTTGCAGGGCAAACATATTTACATCCCCAATCTTTGCCGCATAAAATGCGATGGCATAATAACGTTGCCATTGTTTCCATTTATTACTCCAGTCGTTTTCAAAATCGGTGCTGCCAAGCTGCAGCAGTCCATCTACTTTTAATCGCTTTAATTCTTTAATGGCATAACTAAAAACCATTGCATTGGTAGAAGAAGTATCCATTTTATCATACAGCGGAAGCAATGCATCCCACTTAATAAATTTATTTTTTTCCGGATTTAAACGTAATTCATTTTTACGTTTATCAAACTCTGTCAACGATGCTACTTGTTCATCAACCTGCACAGCAGATGGCGGCACGAAGGAATTTAAACTGGCCCATACCCGCAAACTGTTTACGCCGGAATATTCTATCCAGCCCGATACATTGCTGCCGGGAATATAATAACCCTGGTTGTACCCAACATATTTTAATGTTTTGCCTACAATTTTATTTTCAACCGTAATCACAATATCTTGTGGTTCCGTGGAAATATTGGTTGTTTTGATGGAAGAATTTACAGTGGGTGGTTCGGGCATATTGGGTGTAAGCGATCCAAAGGCTTCTATTTCCATGATGCTGATGGGTTCTCCATCATCACAAACCAAACGAATTTTAAAAGTAGACACAGTTGGGCTGTAATTAAATGCTGCTGCTATTAAACGGTTTTCATGCACTTCGCTTTTAGGAAAGTCGCTCCAATTGGCATCGTCCCAATATTGAAGTTTAAAATTTTTGATGCTCCAAAAACCCGCAGCCTGGTTCATTTCATCCGCCTTTTTTTCGGTGTCCATGATACCGCTGTGTATTTTTATTTCGCTGATGCTGTAATATTTCTGCAAATCAATTTCTACAATATGCGGCGGATTACCATTGGCTGCTTTCCAGGTGGAGGTACGGGTTATTTTTCCATCTACCATATTTGTTGCAGGATGCAACTTGTCTGTTGAGCTGACGGTAACCGGTTTGCCCAATGCAATATTCTGTTGCTGCGCTTTTACGGCAACGCTGCAAAAAACGAAAAAAGAAATAATAGCCGTGCCCAATAATTTCATCATGTCGTATTTTTTTACTTCTCTTTTTTATTAAAAATATTCATCATCCATTTTTCCGCAAGCGGTGGCCATGCTTCAGCAGCAGGGTTGCCTTTTCGCAAACCATAGCCATGCCCACCTGTTGGATACACATGCAATTCCATCGGAATTTTTGCATCATGTAAAGCATAACCAAAACTGAGTGGCAATCCAATACCATCATCATTCGCAACAAATAAAAATATTGGTGGCGTATTTTTGTCAACAGCAAATTCTGGTTTTAACTTATGTTCCGGACCTGAAGACAAAGAGCCGGGATAAAGCATCAAACCAAAATCAGGTCTGCAGGATAAAGAGTCTGTTGCATCAACCGCTGCATAAGTTGTTGTGTTGAATGAAACGGTGGCACGGCCTGCCAGGTTTCCGCCGGCAGAAAAACCCATCACACCAATCTTATTAGTATCCAGTTTCCATTTTTCAGCATTGTTTCTTATTATACGAATGGCCCGTTGAATATCCTGCAATGCACCTTTTTGTTTCATGGGCACCCGGTATTGCAAAACGAATGCAGTAATACCTAATCCACTCAACCATTCCGCCACTTCATCGCCTTCCATATTTAACGCCAAATATTTATTACCACCGCCGGGACAAACAATAACAGCAGCACCAGTATTTTCTTTTCCCTTTGGCACAAACACAGTTACCAGCGGATCATTTATATCTGTAATGCGTACCACATTTCCTCTTGTATCAGGATATATTCTTGAAGGATGCTTCGCACTGTCTTCTCCAGGTACACTGCCCGGCCATAAATGAATAATTTCTTTTTGCTGTGCATTGCTATACATAACAACATTAATAAAAAGTAAAAAGATAATCCCCTTTCTCATTTCAAATTTCTATTATTATCAGCGCCAATATTTAGAGCTGCAATATTGATGATTTTATTACCATAAAAGTCAACCTCTGGATTGTTCTTTATAATTACACCTGCGTTAAAAGCCGGGGAATTTTTCAGCAACTGATATCCCAATCTTCCTGTTCCTTTTGCCCTGAAAAGCGGGTCTGCTTTTATTGGAAAAATATCGCTGAATTTTTGAGGGGGATTTATACCCATATAGATGTTATGGTCAAACACAACATTGGTTGCTTGGGTAAAATCGTACGATATATTTTTTCCTTCAAAATAAAATATGTTGTTGCTGAACCGGGCATTGTTCGGATAGACTGTCCACCTGTTTAATTTTATGGCAACCACATCATTGATTGTTGCATCTGCATAAATAACATTGTTATACATCTGCAACCCTTCTACCCTGCCAGAGAAATAAGCGCCTTGTCGCTGATTATTTTCTAAAATATTATAGCGGATGATGGTGCCGATATTAAAATAAACCGGTTCTTCACCTACACCAGGACCACCTACGGCTGTTACGCCACCCAGTCCGTTATGGTGTAAATAATTGTATTGGATGATGGTATTCTTTGTTTTGTAATCACTGTCAATGCCTCTTGCATCTGTTTCACCTTCGGAGTAAATGGTATTCTTCGCTTCATTAAATTGAAAAATGGTGCCATCGGTATTGAAATTAAATGTGGCATTGCCGGAAATATATTTTCCGCAGGAATCAAACAGGTTATGTTCCACTAATGGATCAACTGCAACCCTTACTATCAAGGCATTTCCTGCAATGTTCTTAAAATAATTCTTTCTGATAATAACATTTGTATTTGGTGTCCAGTTATCTGTTCTGCCTTTGCCGATGTCATCACCAAATTTGCTGTTGGCAGAACGGTCGTCCCAGTCGGAACGAAAATTAAAACCGGTACGGCCCAGGTTTTCAAAAGTTGAATTAGTAATGAGTACATCATCAAAATTGCTTCGTACTTTATTTCCGATTGTATAAAATTGTACGCCGCCATGAAAACGGCTTTTATCAGTCTTCCCTTCGTCCGGGAAAATATGCGTACTGTTTACATTAAACACTTTTATGTTATCGAAATGGAAGTTGTGTAATGTGCCTGCATCTTCATTCACAATATAAATCCCATTGAACAAATCATCTATTGTTATCGTTCCTTCCCTGAAATTTGTAACAGCAAGGTTGCTTAATACGATGTACTCTTTGTTATGACTGTAAACGGCAGCCGAACCACCTTTGCCATCAATTATAGCAGGTTCTTTACCTCCGAATGTTGTAAATGTCAACGGCAATCCTTCTTTTCCACTTGAACTAATCGTCAACATACCTTCAAAACGCTGACCGCTTTTGAAAGAAATTTTATCACCCGGCAGATAGATTGCGTTACTTACTTTATCAAGCGACTTCCATGCAGTTTTTGCTGATATTCCGTTGTTATTGTCGCTGCCATTCATCGCATCCACATAATAATCTCTTCCAACAGCCGATGAAACCAGCGTCAGTAGTATGGAGAAAAAAAACACCCTTTTTTGTATTGATTTCAAAAATTTCATCTATTCTTTTTTTTCAGCAACGCTTTCATCTTCTTCGCAAAACGTTTTCCATATTCATCTGCCGATCTTGAATCGAAATGTGTTTGATCACCTTTGTCGCTTAATCCTTCTGAAGTGGCGACGGCAGTGTGTGCTACACTTTTTGGTAATTGTGCCAGCTCCTTATTTATATTTTGATACTCTTCTTTATATTGTCCTAACTCTCCGGCAACAAATGGCAGTGAAGGATTATTTACAACTTGACGTAGCCGTTGTATCAGCGTTTCCAGTTTGCTTAAGTATGTTGCTGCTTTTTCCGGGCTGCTGTCTGATTCGCCCTGTAACCAGATTACTCCTTTTAATGTGCCGTTCTTTATCGCTTCGTTCAATCGCAACAACATATCGTCGTATGGATGCGTATTGGTTGCTTTGTCGTAACCGCCGGGCTGCCACACATTAATGGAAGTGCCGCCAACCGCACACGGTATCAAACCTATTGTATGTTTTCTATTTTTTTTCGCCATTGCAATACCAAATGATAAACCCGGACCAACACCCGCCACTTTCGGTTTATCAAAATGCAAAGGATGCTTTGCAGGTACCCAGTTGTTTTCTTTGTTCAGCATTAAAACATTTTCATTGCCTAAGTTTTCATACGCTTCTGTTAGCGAACCACGGCCAGCCATATTGCTTTGCCCGATTAATAAATACAAATCCATTTGCTTTTCTTTTTTAAGCTGATGAATTACTATATTAGTTTTTTCTCCACTGATGCTATCCTGAGCCTTAACAACAGAAGGAAAGAACGAACCAAGCAGCATCAACACTGAAATGCATATTTTAATTTTCTTAACTGATATGATAAACAATTCATTCATTTATTTTTTCACTACAGAAATACCACTTAATATGGGTTTCCCTTTTTTTGCAATGGAAGAAATAGTCAATCCTTCACCATTCTTTGCATCTACGATGAAGGATTTACTGATTGCCTGGCAAAAACCATAATCAGCAGCTAAATCAAGGTTGTTGATTAAATTTTGATTGTTAATTGAAACACCAAAAATCCTTTCACCAGCCTTAATTTTTTCAGGCTCGATAAAGTTTAACGTTACTTCGTAAGTTCCTTCAGGCACATCAATTTTGTAACTGCCAAATCCATTTAGGTAGGAATAGTACATGGGTGTGTGTTCCGTTCCATTCACCATGTGTTTCAAATTAAGCGTTGCAGGAGTGCCGGATTCAAAACCGTAGCTTCCTTTTTTGTAGGCCTGGTCCTGCAACCAAACGGTGTTTGTGTGATCTGTGTATTGAGCATTAGAACCTGCATTGATATAAATAGTTTTAAAATCATTTGCAGCCAATTGTTCGGGGTAAGCAGTATAGTGAATCGTCATTAAGTCTTTCACTATTTTTCCATTAATTTTTGTAACAGCTTCCAACTGGTTGTCTCCGGCATTAAACTTTAGGTTAAATGTTGCCTTACGAACATCATCAGCCTTTGCTTTGCCTGCAGATTTTCCATTCAGGTAAAGAGTTACTTCATTTCCATTTGTATAAATATCAACTGTGAAATTTTCGTTGGTATAACCTGCCCGGTGCGCCCAATCTCTTGAAGCAATGTAAATCATCGGTTCGGGGTTCCAATTGGCTTTATATAAAAAATAAACATCTTTAAATTGTCTGTCCCAGGTCATCATCCCTTTTTGGTTTTGGTGGGAGATGCTGCCGCCGATATTGGGTTGAGAAAAATCATACTGGTTCCAAATGGCGGTACCTGCTAAATAGGGCCGGGCATTTATTTGCCTGATGTACGATTCGTGAAAAAATCTTTTATACGTACTTGTAAAATCCAGGCGTTGTGGATTGCTTGAATTTAATCTTCTATCACTACCAGCACCATACTCGCTGATGAAAATATTTTGTTGTGGATTTTGTTGATGCACTTTGTCGAAGTAAGTACCAAACTCTTCTACTTTGCCACCATACCAGCCGCTGTAATTGTTATGGCCTGTTACCTGCGAAAAATTTGCGAGGTTGTACTTGTCGTAATCGCCGCTGCCATGTATGGCGATGGTAGAGTAGCGGGTAGGGTCTAAAGCCCTTACCAAACTATCGAGGCTGATGGCATATTTTCTAACCCGACCAATGTATTCAACATCATCCTGTCTTTGTATGCGGTCGCCTTGTGGGCTATGCAATAAAATTTCATTCATTGAACCCCACATCACAATAGACGGATGATTGTAATGCTGTTCGATCATTTCCCGGATCATATACTTTGCATTGGATAAAAATTCCGGATCGATGTTCATATAATTTACCAGCGGTATTTCTTCCCAGATTAATAACCCATATTCATCTGCCAGCCGCAATACTTCCGGTGCCTGCGGGTAATGTGCCAGCCGAAGAAAATTGGCTCCCATATTCTTTATTAGTTTTATATCCCTGATATGATCTGCTGATGATAGTGCTGAGCCTTTGCCCTGCATATCCTGATGCCGGTTGGTTCCTTTCAACGCATATTTTTTTCCATTCAAAAAAAAGCCACTGTCGGCATCAAAACGAAACCAGCGAAAGCCTACTGAATTTTCTATTTCATCCACTACTTTTCCATTTTCAATCAACTGGCTTGTTAACCTGTAAAGTGTAGGTGTTTCAGGGCTCCAAAGTCCTGGGTTGTTAATTGCTTCGGAATTTGCCAACACTGATTTTTCTTCACCCGCATTCACCTCAACATCTTCGGAAAAACGACAAATTTGTTTGCCATTTGCATCATGCAAAGTATTTGAAAAAGTAAATCGCCGTGTTTGTTTCGATTCGTTCAATATGGTTGAATTCACCTGTAGCGTAGGTTTTCGGGAAGCCACCTCATTGGTTTTTACAAAAACACCGGCAGCCGCATTATTGATTTGTTTGTAATGCAAATCATCGGTAGTAATGAGCCACATATTACGATAGATGCCGCCATAGATGCCGTATCCGACCGACAAAGGCGGAATAAAATTATCAGGTGCATTGTTTATTTGTATTGCAATGCTGTTATCACTGCTTCCATCTTTCCAGATAAGAAAGGAAGTGATATCAATGGAAAAAGCTGTGTATCCACCTTTGTGTTGGCCTGCAAAAGCGCCATTCACATAAACATCTGTTACCTGATTGGCGCCTTCAAAAAACAGGAACAATTTTTTGTTTTCGTAATTTTTGTCAAGCGTTAATGTTCTCCTGTACCATCCAATACCTCGAAAGTAGGTTTCATCATCATCAAACGGGTCTTTTGCATTCCAGGTATGCGGTAATGAAACGGTTTCCCAGTTTGCATCGTTATAGCCAGCATTATCAGCATACTCAGTTCCGCCCTTATGAAACTTCCAGCCATCTTGTAAGGCAATAGTTGCCCTGCTCTTCTGTGCCTGCGCACTGAAAATAAAAAGCAATAGGATAACAGCAAGAATATTTATTCTTTTTGCAACCATGATATTTTTTTTCTTTTAAACGACTTAAAAATAGCCTGCGTTCTGCGTCATTGGTTTTGTTAGGTTCGCATCAATCACCGCTTGTGGAATTGGCAATAATGTATCTCTTAATATAATTTTAGGACCTGTAAATTTATTGTACTGCTGTGTTCTTGCAAACCAAGTGCCTGTTCTTATCAATGTATATCTTCTGTGTTCTTCAGAAAATAATTCCCTTGACCGTTCATCCAGAATAAATCCTATTGATACATCTCCAGCTGCTATTGGTGTGGCATGAGCTCTGTTTCTTAATGCGTTGATTGTAATAGCCGCTCCACCGGGATCGCTTAATTTCATTTGCGCTTCGGCCAATAATAAATAAGTTTCTGCTAACCGCAGATAAATCTGGTCGTTGAACCCAGACGAGTTTTGTACATCCGTTGGATCGTCTGGTGCCCAGTCCCATTTTCTTGTATTCGGCCAGTTTTGTGCAGTGGTTGCACTTGGATTTGGCTCATTACAATTGATGCTGAGTTTAACAGTATCTCCTAGATTAGGACCTGTCCAACCCGGACTTGCACATGTGCTAGTTGCTTGCGAACCTGCAGGCAATGATGAGGCTTTGTTCATAATCCAAAAAAACCGCCATGCATAAATTGAGCCTCTGTCATCACCAGGGCCATATACTGAAAAGGCATATTTTGTAGCAGCAAACCGGCCAAGCCCTCTGCCACCATTTTCTTTCGAATAATCAATTGGAGTTTTGCCGCCAACCTTAATCGTATTATATCGGTTTACCCACCATCTTCTCATAATGTTTGCATCGCCACCTATTGATAAATATTCGTTTGGAAAAACAAATAATGCTTCTTTGTTTCCCTGACTGCGGTTTGAGTTTTTATCAATAAACATATCGGTAAAAGCTGTACCTGGCTTTGAAGCCTCAACGCCATATCTTGCAGTAATAAGGCTATAGTTTGTATTTTGGATTACTGCAAGTGCTTTATCTTTTGCTTTTTGATTTTGACCAATGGTCAGATAGAGTTCAGCAAGATAGTGTTGAGCCACCACTTTTGAGAAACGGCCTTCTACCTGGGCTACATCAGGAAGGTTTGCTTCTGCAAACAAAAGATCTTCTTCCATTGCTTTACGTACGTCTGCCACCGGCGCCCTTTCCCAGTCAGTTTTTATATTATCACCGGATGATTCTTCGAGGCTCAATGGAACATCGCCCCATAAATAGGTAAGATGGCGATAACACCATGCTCTTACTAAACGAGCTTCGCCTACTATCTGATTTTTTTCTGCTGCTGTCCATACAATGGCAGGATTTTCGGCACGGTTAATAATAGTGTTTGCTGCATTTATAGTTTTGTACAAATAAATAAAGAAGCTACCAACATATCCGTTCGTTGAAGTAAGCCTGACTCCGAAATCATTAAATACTGATTCGGCAGCACCACCGGCAGGATAAAGACTGTAGGCATTATCAACACCAATCATTGCCGCCGTATTTGAAATGTCATTTGTTGGAGCTGCAATCCCTCTTCTTTCCTGACGCACCAGATTATACAAACCATATAAACCTGACTCAAAGCCTGCTTTGTTTACATATAAATTATCAGGCGCAATAATTGCTTTTGGGTTTTCCGTTAAAAAATCTTTTTTACAACCGACAGATGAAAATAGTAAGGCTGACAGTATTGTTATTTTGAAAATATTTTTCATGTGTTAATTTTTTAGGTTATACTTTTTAAAGCGTTAAAGTTGCACCAAATACTATTTCTCTTTGTAAAGGCAAACCGTATTGATTTCCAAATTCCGGATCTAGTCCTTTGTATTTTGTAAAGGTGGCAAGGTTTCTACCTGTTACATACACTTTTAACCCGGCGATCTTTAAACGGGATATTACTGATGAAGGCAACTGATATGCTAATGAAACATCTTTTAATCTGGCAAAACTTGCATCTTCATAAAAATTCACACTCAGTTTATTTGCATCCTGATCATTTGAAAAATGTGTGCCATTTGGATTAGTGGGTGACCACCAATCTTTTTTAATAGTGTTCCTTCTGGTATCAGAAAAAACATTATCATCCTGCAAAGGATTGTCTTTCGTTACACCCTGTACTCCATGAAAGAAAATCATTAAGCTAAAATCTTTATACTTAAATGTGTTGGTAATGCCCCAGATAAACTTAGGATCTCGCTGGCCAATTATCACTCTATCTGCAGAAGTACTGATTACACCATCGCCATCCGCATCTTTCACTCTTACCCAACCCGGCTTAGCAGTTGGCTGTAAAGACGCATCTACTTCTTGTTGTGATCTAAAGATGCCATCGTATTGCAAACCATAATAAACCAAGATAGGTTTACCAATAAACCAACGGTTGCCCACATCATCCTTTCCATCGCCATACAGGTCAACGATTTTATTTTTATTGCTGGAGAAATTCAAATTAGTCGTCCAGTTAAAATTTGCTGATTTAATATTGGTGGAATTAATACCAATTATAATTCCTTTGTTAGCCGTTTTACCAATGTTCTGGATAATGCTTCCTATTCCTTGAACCGGTGAAATAGCTCTATTTAATAGAAGGTCTTTTGTGTGATTTGAATAAAAGTCAATTGTTCCCTGAATGCGGTTTTGTAAAATCCCAAAATCAAGTCCTACAGAAAATGATTTAGTGGACTCCCATCCCAAATTTGCATTAGCTAAAGCAGTTGGAAAATAACCTGGGAATACAGTAGTGCCACTTAAATAATAAGCACCACTAGTTAACCTGGCAAGAGCTGTATAAGGATCAACAGCCTGGTTACCATTTATACCATAAGAAGTTCTTAGTTTCAAGTTCTTGAAAAAGTTTACACCTTGCATAAAACCTTCTTCTGTAATATTCCATGCTGCTGCAATTGTTGAAAATGTGCCATATTTTTTTCCTTCACCAAAAGCAGAATAGCCGTCCCGTCGTATCGTATACGTAAGCAAGTAACGGCCATCATAACCATAATTCAGGCGGCCCATTTGCGAAATAAGATTTCCTTTTGAGTTGGCTGACGAAGATGTTAACAGCGTTGCTGCATTCATCTGATAATTTGTCAATACATCATTAGGAAAACCCACCCCCTCTACCTGGTCTCTGTCAAAATTATCGCTCTGGCTGCTGTATAAGGCAGTGAAATTGATGCTGTGTTTTTTAAAATTATTGATGTAATAAAAAATATTTTCAACCAAAAAATTTTTACTTACAGCACTGTAGTTTGTAGCAGTGCCACCTGTTTCGAAACCAAGTGCCACATTTCTGCCATAGTAAGTTTTACGCTGGTTATTTTCATACTCAATACCAGTATTGAATTTATAACTTAACCCTTTTAGGAATGGGAAATCAATTTTTACATTGTTGGCTGTAAATATGCGGTAAGCATTGTCATCATTTTTAACTAATGTATTTGCCAATGGATTTCTTGCCTGTGTATTATCTGGATAGGCATACAATGCCAAAGAGCCATCAGGATTATAAGGATTAGTTAATGGGTTGAAAAAATTGGCGCCGCCGCCGGTACTCCTGGTATCATCAAACTCCACTGGCAGTCCACTTCTGTCCTGAAAAGAAAGCTGTGAACTGCTTGCAATAGTTAACCAAGGTGTTACTTTAATATCTAAAGAGGGACGAAGTGTATATCTTTTAAATTGATCATTCACCGTTACACCTTGTACATTCAAATAAGTTGCACCAAAATAATAATTGATTTTATCGGCACCGCCTCTCACGGCAATAGAATGTTGATTTTTAGAACCTTGTCTTGTTGCAAGATCGTACCAATCTACAAATTTGCCACTATTATAAACAGCTTGTTCGCCTGGCGAAAGTGAATTGGTATTTGAATTAAGTCTGGTGGTTTTAAATTCATAAAACTCTTGAGCTGTTAATAACCTGGGTTTGTTTGCCAGTGTTTGTGAGGCATAAAACCCGTCATAAGTAATATTTAGTTTTCCTTTTTTTCCCTGCTTGCTGGTTACCAATATTACACCGTTTGAACCTCTGGAACCATAGATAGCCGCCGCAGAAGCATCCTGTAAAATTTCTATAGATTCCACATCATTAGGATTTATTTCAGAAATTCCTCCTGTGTAAGGAATACCATCCCAAATTATAAGGGGGTTATTACTGGCAGTAATTGAATTACGACCTCTTATTAATATGGAAACATTGTTTCCTTCTGCACCGCCTCCATTTGTGTTGATCTGTAAACCAGGAACAGAGCCCTGCAATGCCTCGGCAATATTGGTATTGGGCAATTGTGTAAGCCTGTCTTTAGACACTGACGCAACTGATCCGGTAACATCTCTTTTCTTTTGCGTTCCGTAACCAACCACTATAACAGCATTTAATGATTGCTCATTAGTTTCAAGTTGTACGTTTATGGTTGTACTGTTCCCCAGCGACACTTCTTTTTCTGCAAATCCCACAAAACTAAACAGCAACACTTCGCCGCCTTTTTTATTAACAGTAAGAGAAAATGAACCATCAGCAGCAGTAGTGGTACCTATATTACTCCCTTTCAAAGTAACAGAGACACTCTGTAGCGGTTCTCCATCGGGACCGGATACTTTACCTTTGATCACAGTGTTCTGCCCGAACACAGTTGCAGATAAACCCAGCGTAAGAAAGAAAAAAACAAACAGAAAAGTCTTTTTTAACAAGACATTGAATGACATAAGCAATCGTTTAAAATGAATAAATAAGCAAACTCAATTCTGAATATAATATGGCGTTCAAAAAAACCATAATCCGCCTTTTATAACTTCAGTTTTCGAAACCGAATTTAAACAGATTAAATTGTTAATGAAGGTGCTTTGAAAGCGATTAAGCCGATTTATGCTACTACAACGATTGAAATAGAATATTACACCGTTTTCACTTGTTTTACTTTTTTCAAAAAGCATTTTAGTCATTTTTTCTTTCATAGTTCTTTTTCTAGAGAAATAAACGCCGTAATGTCCTGTTAATGAAGTATATTATGGTGACTTTTGGAATTAGGTCAACGACTTCTTTTTGTAAATAATATAACGGGAACAAAATCTTGAAAAAAGCAATAACGATAAAGGATATAGCGCAGAAGCTCAATATGTCTGTTTCAACTGTTTCAAAAGCACTCAATGATGATCAATCCATAAGTACACCCACCAGAGAAAGAGTTAAAAAACAGGCGGCTGAATGGAATTATATTCCCAATGAAGCAGCCAGGCATTTTAAATTGAGTAAAACATTTACATTGGGCCTGATTATTCCAAATATGCTTGACCAGTTTTTTGTACTGGCCATTAATGGGGTTGAAAAAGTTGCAGCCACTGAAAAATATAACGTAATTGTATCTCAATCGCATGAAGACCCATTGAAAGAAGAAAATATTGTTGATCTGATGAAACGTAACCGGGTGGATGGTGTTATAGCTGCGATTACCAAAGAAACTCAGAATATGACTTCTTTTCAAAAACTGGAAGACATTGGTATTCCGGTGGTATTTATTGCCCGGCCCCCAAAAGATGATTCCTTTAATTACATCACTGCGGATAATGAGGACGGTGCTTTTAAGGCCACAGAATTTCTGATTAAAAAAGGACACAAAAGAATAGGACACCTGATGGGACCCGAATCATTAGCAGTTAGCTACACCAGGCTGGAAGGATATAAAATAGCACTAAATAAATATAATCTTTCTTTAGACCCTGATCTTGTAAAAGTGGTCGACCTGACGAATACTTCTACATTGAATGCGATGAAGGACTTTATGAAAATGGAAATGCATCCCACAGCTTTTTTTGCATTTAAAAATTATATCTGCCTTGATGCCATAGAGTATATAAAAAAAACGTTTCCAGAAAAACTGAAAAAAATTGATTTTGTAGGTTTTGGTAACCTTCCGCTTTTTCAATACCTCGACCATAAACCTGTAGCATCAATTGAGGAGAGTTCCTTTGAAATGGGTGAAGAAGCAGCCAGGTTATTATTCCGGATTATTAAAGAAGAAGAAAATACCGAAAATGCTCCGCAGCATTTACAGATCCATTGTAAGCTGGTTGTTCATTAAAAAATAAATTTAAAATGATACCCCTCTCTTTCAAGGAATAAAATCCTTTTTTTTAATCCGTTTGTTTTGGTACGGACGCCTTCAGCGGCTATATTTGCAATCCTTTTTAGGGGGTTTAGCTCAGCTGGCTAGAGTATTTGCATGGCATGCAAAGGGTCACCGGTTCGACTCCGGTAACCTCCACAAACTGCCCGGTTGATTCCGGGCTTTTTTTATGAATTAGTTTTTCAACTTACATTATTTATAGGACTTTTTGTTTCAAACTTTTCTTAGAGTTGTGTGTCGGTTTGAAATTTATGTCATTAAAAAATATTGAACCACATAGGCACAATAGAAACATAGTGATTCACATAGCTTTGTGTTCGTCTATTGTGCCTATAGGTCTATGTGGTTCAAATTAATTTAAAACTGATACACTAATTTTCTTACAGTAATTTTGTTTTACCTGAAATTAATTGTATGGGAGTCTGGAACCAAATAGCCGAATATCTTTATCTTAAAAAGAAAGATCCAAACAGGCCAAAGGATAAATGGATCGGGTACATGCATGGCATAAACCGCATCAGCATTTTTATTTTTCTGATCTGCCTGATAATTCTTGCAATTAAATTGCTTAGCTGAGAAAATTGGTAATGGCTGTAGCTGCTTTTTGGGATGCATTGCCACCCTCGCTTAAGATTTGTGTAAGAGCAGCGTAATCTTTTTGTAATTGTTCTTTCCGTTTTTCATCTGTCAGCAACTCCTGCAACTCTTTTTTTACAGCATCTACTGTAAAATCATTTTGTATTAATTCCTTTACTACCAATTTGTCCATGATCAGGTTGACTAATGAAATGAATTTTATATTGATCAACCGTTTTCCTATCTGGTAGGAAAGATAGGAGCCTTTGTAACAAACTACTTCTGGTACGCCAAATAAAGCAGTTTCCAACGTGGCAGTGCCGGATGTTACCAATGCTGCTTTAGATTGCATCAGCAGGTCGTATGTTTTATTTGTAACATAGGACACATTGGAATAATCTTTCAAAAGATCATCATAAAAACTTTCATCAGCACCCGGTGCTTTTGCAACAATAAATTGATATGCAGGAAATGATTTACTTACTTCAAGCATTACTGGTAGCTTTTTTAAAATTTCCTGTTTTCTGCTTCCAGGCAATAAGGCAATGATAGGTTTATCGGAAAGTGTTGGATGGGAATCCTGAGCTTTATGATTTTCTATCACTTCTATCAATGGATGGCCTACATATTCTACATCCCAGTTCCACTTATTTTTATAATATTCTTTTTCAAAAGGAAGGATCACCAGCATTTTATCAATGCATTGTTTCATGCTCTTTACTCTGTTCTCCTTCCATGCCCACACTTGTGGCGAGATATAGTAAATGATTTTGAATCCTTTCTGGCTGCCAGTACGGTAGGCAAGTTTTGCCCATTTCGCTATACGAAGATTAAAGCCGGGATAATCTATTAATAGTAAAGCATCTGGTTTATACTGCAGAATATCTTCTTTGCAAAAAGCCAGATTGCGAAATATGGTTCGCAGATTCATCAACACTTCGGAAAAACCCATGAAGGCTAATTCGCTATAGTGTTTTACTAATTCACCTCCGGCTTCCTTCATTTTATCGCCACCCCAGCAACGAATTTCAATTGAAGGATCTTGTTTTTTTAATTCTTTAATAAGATTGGAACCATGTAAGTCACCTGAAGCTTCGCCTGCAATTATATAGTATTTCATCGGCTGGCATTTAATTAAAAAGCTTTAGCAATAAAATGCCAACGCCATAAAATAAAGTGATGATGAAAATGCCTTTGAATGTTTGTGACTTATCGAAATGTACATAAATGGCAAACAACAATGCGTTTGCCAGCAATGCGAATGTTCCTACGTTGGTAATAACTTTATTATCATGCATAAAGTAAGTGAGAAAATCCTGGAAACTTAATTCAGAGAATTTTACTAAATACACAATCGCAAGACCGACTAACGGACCTATAAGACCGAGAATCAGGCCAAGCCGCAGATTATCTTTTGTGAGAAACATTCGTTTGAAAATTTAATGTTGGTTATTTTATTTCCAGCTTTTTTCAAGTTTGGCTTTTAAAACGTAATTCGTAAGATCAAATTGTACAGGTACTATACTTACGTAATTATTATCCAATGCCCACACATCCGTATCTTTTGCTTTATCAAAGTTTACAAACTCACCAGTGAGCCAGTAATAGTGGCGGCCATGCGGATCATCTCTTTCTATAAAGTCTTCCACATACTTGGCATAAGCTTGTTTGCAGATTTTAAATCCTTTTAATAACTCCGGGACCACTGCAGGAATATTTACATTGAGTACCGTATGTTTTTCGAGTTTGGTCTTCAGCATTTTTTCGGTGATAAGCCGGACATATTCTCTTGCACCAGTAAAGTCTGCATCAATTCTATAATCTAATAAGGAGAAGCCTGCAGATGGAATACTTTCTATCGCAGCTTCTACGGCGGCAGACATGGTGCCGGAATAAATTACATTGATGCTATGATTGGCTCCATGATTAATACCGCTGAGGCATAGATCTGGTTTGCGATGCAGCACTTTGTCAACCGCCAATTTTACACAGTCAACCGGAGTGCCGGTGCAGGACCATGTTTCTACATCATCAAATAAAGGTTCAATTTTATGTAAACGTAAGGGCTGACCGATGGTGATGGCATGGCCCATTCCTGATTGCGGTTTGTCTGGCGCCACCACAACTATTTTGCCAAGGTCTTTCACAGCTTCAACAAGGTTTTTTATTCCTGGAGCAGTTACTCCATCGTCATTGGTAACAAGAATTACCGGTTTTTCTTTTACGCTGGCCTTCGGTGAAGAGGCTTTTTTCTTAGGACTTGATTTTTTTGTCATACGGTTACAAAAATCCTCTTTTTTCCGGTTTATCCAAAATAGGTTAGCAAAGTATTTTGTAATTCTAAAAAAATTAGTATTTTGCAGCTAATTAAATTAGTTGTTATGGCAGTTTCCAATCAAAATCTGAAATACTTAAGAAAGCTCCGTGGATGGACACAGGAAGAATTCGCAAACAAACTCCGCATCAAAAGATCATTGCTGGGTGCTTATGAAGAAGAGAGAGCCGAGCCGAGAATTGATGTGCTGGAAGTAGTGTGTGATATTTTTAAATTAACGCTGGATGATATACTGCGGAAAGATCTGAGCGATAATAAGAGTAATTACCTTGCTAAAAGAAGAGCAATGAAATTGGCATCTGGGAGACCCGATATTCCTTTTGTCCCGATAAAAGCAGCAGCAGGTTATCTCGCCGGATATGAAGATCCGGAGTTTATTGATGAACTTAATACGTTTACTCTGCCGATGTTAACCGGTGGTAATTACAGGGCTTTTGAAATAGTGGGAGATTCTATGCTACCTACACCAAGCGGTTCTGTAATAGTAGGAGAAAAATTAGAAAATCTTGATGATGTAAAAAACAATATTGCCTGTATTGTTGTTTCCCGGAACGAAGGAATTGTTTACAAAAGAGTACAGAAAAATGGCAGGCAGAAGAATAAACTGACTTTGGTTAGTGATAACCCGATTTTTCATCCTTACACGGTAAATGCAGAAGAAGTATTGGAAATGTGGCAGGCACAGGTTGTTATTTCCCGCACAAATTCCCAGAACCGATGGGATATGAGCCAGTTGGCGACCGTAGTTTCTGACCTTCAACAACAGGTAACCTCATTGAAAAAAAGGATGAATTAGTTAAAAACTACTGTGGAAGCTACTTTTTTGCAAGTTTTTGCAAGCAGTCTTAGTTCTCTTGCTGTCTAAGTTTTATATTTGGGAACTCTAAAGGACTGCATGAGATTTAAAGTATATTTCTGTTTACCCTTACTGCTGTTTTGTGGAACTATTTTCTCCCAAACAAAAACAGTACAAGCTGTAAAAATTGCTCAGGCGCCAAAAATTGATGGCAATCTGAATGATGAAGCATGGGTAAATATTACTCCAGCCACAGATTTTATTCAAAACTATCCTTCAGCTGGCACACCCGCCTCTCAGCAAACCAAAGTAAAATTGGTGTATGACGATGAGGCTATTTATGTTGGCGCTTATCTATATGATGATCCCAAATTGATCAGAAATCAGCTAACAGCAAGAGATGCAGAATTGCAAAAGGATGTAGATTTTTTTTCCATCTTTTTGGATACGTATAATGACAAGCAGAATGGATTTCAGTTCGTCGTTACATCTGCCAATGTACAATCAGACGCAAGGCTTGGTCCAAACCTGGGAAATGGCGGCAGCGGATTTGGTGACTATGGCGATAAAACATGGGATGCGGTTTGGGAAAGTAAAGTGCAGATTCAAAGTGATGGCTGGACGGTGGAGATGAAGATTCCGTATATCTCACTACGCTTTGCAAAAAAGGAATTACAAAACTGGGGCATTCAATTTCAACGGCAGATAAGAAGAACAAATGAAAACTGCTTTTGGAATGCTGTTGACCCCAATGTAAATGGATTGGTAAATCAATTTGGACAGTTTATTGGTTTGAAAAATTTACAACCTCCATTACGACTTAGTTTTGCGCCCTACGTCTCTACAGGTTACAGAAGTTCTCCTGAACCAAACGGTTATTCCAATAATTGGTTGCGAAGCGGTGGTATGGATGTAAAATATGGTATCAATGAAAGTTTTACACTGGATGCTACACTGATTCCTGATTTCGGTCAGGTAATTTCTGACAATGTCGTCAATAACCTTTCACCTTTCGAAGTTCAGTTTCAGGATAATCGCCAGTTCTTTTCCGAGGGAACAGAAATATTTAAAAAATCAGGTTTGTTTTATTCAAGAAGAGTGGGAGCTATTCCTTCCAAATACAATAGTGTCAAAAATTTTGTTGGTGCTAATACTGATTGGGAAATAAGAAAAAATCCTTCTGCGACTCAACTCTATAATGCAACAAAATTTTCTGGTCGTACAGATAGTAAATTAGGCATTGGTGTCTTTAATGCAGTTACAGCTCCAATGGAAGCTAGGCTGCACAACATTGTTTCTGGAAAAGATTCTACCATCGAAACAGAGCCATTAGCTAATTATAATATTATTGTATTGGATCAGGCATTAAAAGGCCGTTCTTTTTTAACATTCACCAATACCAATGTAATCCGTAATAGTGATGCAAGGGATGCCAACGTTACTGCATTTGATTTCAGCCTCTACGATAAAAAGAATTTGTTTAATGTAAAAGGAACTGCCCGGTATAGCAAAATATTTGGAAAAAATCCTTACGATGGTTATAATACCACATTAAGGATGGGTAAAGTAAGTGGCAAATGGCAATACTATGTGTTGGGTAATGTAGAGTCTGCCAACTATGATCCGAGAGATCTTGGCTTTTTGCAAGCTGCAAATGAAGTGTCTGTAACTAATTCAATTACTTATTCTCAGTTTACACCAACTAAAAATTTGTTGTCCTATAATTACAGGCTTACAACAAAGTATGCAAAATTGTATGTGCCATCTGAGTTTACAGATTTTCAAATCAGTGCAAATGGGTTCTGGCTGCTGAAAAATTTCTGGGATATTTCCTTGAATGCCCGGTACATCACAGATCAGCATGATTATTTTGTGCTGGGAGATCCTGCTACTTATAAACGGTTTGTAAATCGTCCCCGTTATGGTTCTCTTAGTTTAAGCGGAAGCACTGATAGCAGAAAAAGATTGTATGTAAACTATTCTGCCCTGTTTGCAAGTTTCTTCAATTCAGCACCAAATAAAAATTATCATATACTGAGTGGTGGAATAAGGTATCGTTTCAGCAACAAGTTCACACTTGATTTAATGCATACCCATGAGGCGGAAACAGATTACATTATTGCTGCCGGAAGGGAAATAAACAATGAACCGATTATTGCATTTGTAGATTTTACGGATGTTACATCTGTACTTTCTGGTATTTATAATTTTACATCCCGTTTCAATCTTACGTTGAGGGCAAGACATTATTTAAGCCGCTTAAATTTTAATCGTTTTGCCAATGTGGATAGTAAAGGCAATCCAATTGCAAGAGCAGGAACTACCAGTTTTGATAATGTCAACATTTTTAACCTGGATGCTTTCCTCACCTGGGATTTTCGCCTGGGCAGCCGTTTGATTGTTGGTTATAAAAACTGGCTGGGTGATGATGAAGTGGTAAACGTTATCGGAAAAAATAATTATGTAAGAAATCTTGGAGAAATATTTGATTTACGCCACGGAAATGAATTTACCGTACGATTTGTGTATTTTATCGACTATAATAAACTGCGCAAGAAAAACCGTTAATTAACCTGCATCAGTTCATCTCCGCTAATTGCAAAAACAGTTTCTCCTTTTTCAGGTTGCACTTTAAATGTTCCGGTAAAGCGGCTGAATGCTGGTAGAATGCAATGTTCTTTTGCAAAGTAGAAGCATGGAAATTTAAGTGATTGTCGTCCTTTTCCTTTTAATGTAATAGATGGATGAACATGCCCAGTAAAAGTGTATTTAATATCCTGCGACTCGTTTTTCTTGTAACGTTTGTCTTCATGTCTGAAGCAAAATCCATCAATCAGTAATTCCCATTCATGCAACTTTATATTGGCAGCATGATACCAGGTGTCGGCTAAAATGTCATGATTGCCTTTTACCAAATCAATATGCAATAAAGAAAAATCATTTCGCCATTTTAGAAATAATTCCAATTCCTTATTTACAGTGCTATGTGTAAAATCGCCAACAATAATTAAGCGATCTACTTTAAAAAGATAAAGCTGCGCCATTAACCGCTGCAGATCGGCTTTGTAAATGGATTGAGGAACGGCAATACCTGCTTTGCGAAAATGACCTGTTTTGCCAAGATGAAGATCAGCGACTATTAAACTGTTTTGTTCTTCCCAAAACAGGCATCGGTCTGGCGATATCCAAAAATGGTTGTTAGCTATAATATGGGGAACCGGGTTTTTCATTCAGCAGTCTTCAAATTTAGTACAAACTAATCAGCCTCCAGTTGTTGTTGCATTTTTTTTACTCGGTCTTCCAATTTCTCCGAAGAAAGATCTTCCCGCATACTATCTACTTTAATAGGAAAACAAAATGGAGTAAGCTGTTGTGGGAATGTAATTACAATTGTTGATTGCTGAATTCGTTCCAGCATATCCCGCAACCTTACTTCTTCCATTTGCTGATTCAGCACTTCCTGATAAGCCTGGCGAAGTAATAAGTTATTCGCATCATACTCACTGAACACATTAAACAGGAGTGATGCTGAAGATTGCAAATGCCTTGCTTTCTTTTTTTCTCCCGGCATTCCCTGAAAAATAAGCCCACCGATTACTGCCACATCCCTGAATTTTCGTTTTGCCATCTCCGTACTGTTTACGCTGCGTTGTATATCATTGAGCAAATCAGCCGGAGAAAATAATTCATACACATTGCTGTCGTCAACCGGTATTGGCTGATCACTCAGTAATTCAAAACCATAGTCATTCATGGCAAAAGAAAACGTAATAGGAGTAATGCGGCTTATCCGGTACGCCAATATAGCCGCCATTGCTTCATGCACCAGCCTACCTTCAAAGGGATAGACAAATAAATGAAAGCCATCTTTTGTTTCAATCTGTTCTATCAATAATTCATTTTCTTTTGGAAGATGCGATAAAGTTTTTTGCAAATCAAAAATGGGGAGCAAGGCTTCCAATTCTTTACTACCTGCAACTGCACCAATTGCTGCCTTGTTTAAAGTCTCTCTTAATTTCTTTCCCAAATTGGCACTCAAGGGCATTCTTCCTCCGGTCCAGCTGGGGACTCTTGATTTTTTGGCAGAAGATTTTTTGACTAATGCTGTCATATCTTTTATCAGCACAAACTCCAGATTCTTTCCGGCTAATGTAAACACATCACCCGGTTCCAGGCGGGAGATAAAAAATTCTTCAATAACACCGATATAAGCTCCGCTGATGAATTTTACTTTCATCATAGAGTCGCTTACAATAGTGCCGATATGCAGGCGGTGACGCATGGCTATTTTCCGGCTCAGTATTTTGTAAACACCATCTTCGATCTCTACTTTTTTAAACTCATCATATTGGCCCAATGCTTCACCACCTTCGGTAATAAAGTATAGAATTTTATTCCATTCTTCCTTTGTCAGTTCCTTGTAGCAATAAGTTGCTGTTATCTCTTTATATATTTCATCGGGAACAAATCCATCGGAGATGGCTAATGTATTAAGGTATTGTAACAGCACATCATAACAGAGCAACATCGGCTGACGGCTTTCAATAAGATTTTCTTTCATGGCTGCTTTTAAAGCAGCAGCTTCCATCAGTTCTAAAGAATGTGTTGGCAGAAAATATATTTTACTCACCGCATCGGGACTATGTCCACTGCGGCCAGCCCGTTGCAAAAAACGGGCAACACCTTTTGGCGAACCAACTTGTATAACGGATTCAACGGGACGAAAATCAACACCAAGGTCTAAGCTTGCAGTACACACCACTGCTTTCAGGTTGCCTGTATGCAGGTTGTCTTCAATCCATGTACGTAGCTCACGGTCGATAGAACCGTGATGTAAGGCAATAGAACCTGCCAGGTCCGGACAAACATTTAATAAAGCCTGGTACCACATTTCACTCATGCCTCTTGTATTGATAAAGATGAGAGTGGTTTTGCTTTGCTGAATGATCGGAATTAATTTATGTGCTAGTTTAATTCCAAGGTGTCCCGCCCAGGGATATTTTTCTATCTCATCCGGAAAGATGGATTCAACTTCAATCTTTTTTTTCAAATTGGCTTTTACAATAATTCCTTTTTGCAAAATCGAAGAAAGCAATACCTCTTTCGCTTCTTCCAAATTTCCAATAGTTGCTGATATTCCCCAGATTAAAATTTGTCTATTCCCCACTTCCCACACTCTACTGCCTACTTCCTTCTCCCCATTCACCATTGAGCATTCACTATTCACTACCCTGCTTATCGCTAGCTCCACCTGTACACCTCTCTTACTTCCCAGCAGCTCATGCCACTCATCTACAGCAATAATTTTTAACGAAGGAAAGATGGAAGGATAATTTTTTTGTGCCAACAGCAAATGCAAACTCTCCGGTGTAATAATAAGCACTTCCGGCATTTGTTTTTTTTGTTTGGCTCTTTCAGCGGAGGAAGTATCGCCATTGCGAATAGCAACTTTCCATTGCATACCCAATTCATCAATTACCTCTTCCATGGCTCTGCCAATATCTTTTGCTAATGCTCTAAGTGGTGTAATCCATAAAAGCTGCAAGCCGCTATTTTTTTTACTTTGATAAACAGTGGGATGCTGGTTGATAAAGCCGATTAATGCGCCTAGAAAAACGGAATAGGTTTTGCCACAACCTGTTGGGGCATTTACTAAGCCTGACTGACCATTAAGGATATGCTGCCATGCAGTAAGTTGAAATGAAAATGGCTTGAAGTGTTTAGCTTCAAGCCAATTCTTAATTATTATATAACCAATTTCTTTTTTTAGTTCCACAAAAATGAATGAAGAATAAAGTTAAGAATATCCGGATTAATATACTCCTTTCAATATTCCATCCTGCCATTTCAAGAAGTATAACTTTTTGTTCTCAAAATAATCAAGCATCATTGTTTCTCTGTCTAAAATTGGCTGGATATCGTATTCTCTGAATACATCAAAATCCTGATAGGATATGTTTGAAGCAACATCTGCTTTATACTTTAGTAATAATTTGCCAAACTTCCACATCGTCTCATATCCCCTCATTACCATATCACTTGGCCTTGCATACATTACCTTATTGAAGTGTTCAATTATTCGCTGACTAATTTTGTCTTTTCTTGGATTATAAAAGGGAGTGCTGTAAATTATGTCAATGCCCTTGTATTCAGTTTTTCTAAAATCGCTGATTCCATCCCAGGTAGGCATACCCATTACACTGGCAACAAATTTTTTCTTTTTAAGCGAAGCAAGTTTTTGGGCAAGTTTTTTTCCAAAATTTTCATCAAGACTTCCTGCAATACACAGCGTATGTTTAACTGTATCAAGATGTTTAGACAAATCTGCTTCAGTAAAGTTTTCAGGCAAATCAACATACTGTAATTTTAAAGGAACAGCCGTAGTGCTTTTGGTAAAGTCATCAAAATACATTTTCACCCTGTCTTCCAACGGGCCTTTTTTACGAAAAAAAACTAATTGATCAAGTGAATAATATTTTTGAATATGCTTATACATTCCTTCACACTGTGTTCTCAATGTCGGGTTTAATAAAACAAAATAAGGATTACCAGAAACACCGCCCTCGTTCGGAATGTTTATATTAATAACCGGAATAGTACTTTTAAGACCAGCATCAGCAAAAGTTCTTACTTCGTTACTACTGCAATAGGCCAATATCATTTCAACACTATCCATTTCAGTTTTAGCCAGCTGTTCAGTTAAAGAAACTTTGGAAGACCTTGTATCATAAATAAAAACTTCCAAAGGAGCTTGTTCTTTATTCAGTGAATCCAAGGCCAGTTGAACACCTTCAAAAAATTCAATACCCGGATTAATAAACTTGGGGAACTCGGTTTTTGCGTATTGATATTCACCCATTTCATTAAAGGCAGAGTCCAGATAGAGCGGAGCGAAAACAGCAACTCTATGTTTACGGATATTCGTTTGTGCTTCAACATTTATAACCTGGAACAGGCTGCTTAAAAGCACAAGCATAGAAAAAAAATGTTGTTTCCTCATATTTCGTATTAAACGTTACTTTTTATTATTCCCATTCTATTGTTGCAGGTGGTTTGCTGCTGATGTCATATACCACTCTGTTGATACCTCTTACATTATTGATGATCTCGTTTGAAATATTTGCCAGAAAATCATACGGTAAATGTGCCCAGTCTGCTGTCATTCCATCCACACTTGTAACTGCCCTTAGTGCAACGGTGAATTCATACGTTCTTTCATCACCCATCACACCCACACTTTTTACAGGCAGTAAGATAGCACCTGCTTGCCAAACAGTTGCATATAAATTGTTATCCTTTAATGCTTTAATATATAAATGATCTGCCTGCTGCAATAACTGTACCTTTTCCTCAGTAATTTCTCCTAAAATCCTTATTGCCAAACCAGGACCGGGAAACGGATGACGATCAATCATTTCAGATGGAATACCTAACTCTCTTCCCACTTTTCTTACTTCATCTTTAAATAATGAACGTAATGGTTCTACTAATTCAAGATGCAAATGCTCCGGCAATCCACCAACATTGTGATGTGATTTAATAGTAACAGAAGGGCCATGTACTGACACACTTTCAATTACATCGGGGTATATCGTTCCCTGGCCTAATAATTCTACGCCTGCAATTTTTTTAGATTCTTCCTGAAAAATATCAATGAACAAACTGCCGATTACTTTTCTTTTTTCTTCGGGATCAGATTTTCCAGCCAGATCTTTATAAAATCTTTCTTTGGCATCTATTCCTGTAACATTCAATCCTAATTGATCATACGTTTTTAGCACGGCTTCAAATTCATCTTTTCGCAGCACTCCGTTGTCAACAAAAATGCCGTATAAGTTTTTCCCAATAGCTTGATGAATTAAAGTGGCAGCCACTGTTGAATCAACACCGCCACTTAATGCCATTATTACTTTTCGATCACCAATTTGTTTTTTTAATGCAGCAACTGTATCTGTAATAAAATGTGCTGGTGTCCAATCTTGTGAGCAGCCGCAAATATTGACCAGAAAGTTCGTCAGTATTTTTTTCCCTTCTTTGGAATGATACACTTCAGGATGAAATTGAACACCGTAAAGAGGGAAACTGCGAGTTTCGAGTTGTGAGTTTCGAGTCACTCCATTCGATGATTTCTTAAAAGCTGCAACGGGAATGCTTTCCGTGGTGGCTAATAATTCAAAACCCTCTGGTAATTCTTTTATAGTGTCGCTATGACTCATCCATACCTGGCTTTGTTTTTCTACACCGCTTAATAATGCATCATCCATTGTTCTTTGCAAAGTTGCACGGCCATATTCCCGTTTATTGCTTTTTGCAACAATTCCTCCAAAACGTTTTGCAGTCAGCTGAGCACCATAGCACACACCCAATACCGGAACGTTGGAAATAAAATCCTGCACATCTACGTCTGGAGCATTTTCTTCATTTACAGAAAAAGGTGAGCCTGATAAAATGATGCCTTTAAGGCCGGGCTCAAATTCAAAATTATTGTGGTAAGGAATGATCTCGCAGTACACATTGGCTTCTCTTACTGCACGGGCAATTAATTGGGTATATTGGGAGCCAAAATCAAGAATCAGTATCTTTTCAGTCATAATGCTGCGAAGGTAAAAAATCTGCTTGAGCTTTGCAGTTAAGCTTTAAAACACTTTCCTGTGGCGGATCTTGCAGGATTCAGGTAAAGCCGCTTTACTTGTAACCTGGAATGTCCTTTAAACGTCTTAGAACCCGAAGAATTATTTTTTAAGTTGTTATTTTTACCGCAAACCATTTGTTATGAAGCAAAGATTATTACCATTTATTGTGCTTGTTATTATTTCATCATGTAACTATGTTGGTGGCGAAAGAATCCGGGGCAACGGGAATATGAAAGTGGAGAATCGTACTCTCAGTTCTTTTGATGCTGTTAATGTGAGTTGTAATACTGATCTATATGTAAAACAGGATTCCATTTTTTCTGTAAGAGTAGAAGCAGATGAAAACTTGATGGAATATATTATAACAGAATTGGATGGCAACACTTTAAAGATCCGTTCAAAAGATGGAGTAAATCTTAAGTCTTCCAGTTCAATTAAAGTATATGTAAGCGGACCATCTTTTAATCATTTCAAAGCATCAGAAGCTTCTGATATTTTTAGCGAGAATAAAATTACCAGTAAAGAAGCAATAGCGATTGACATAAGTGGCGCCAGTGATGTAAAAATGGAATTAATGGCACCACAAATTGAAGCTAATCTATCTGGAGCAAGTTCGCTAACTCTTTCCGGTCAAACAAAAGATTTTAAAGTAGACGGATCAGGTAGTACAGATATCAATTGTTTTGACTTGCAGACAGAAAATACAGTTATAAAATTATCAGGATCGGGAAATGCAAATGTTTTTGCCAGTGTAAAATTAGACTTGCGGATTTCTGGTTCTGCTGATGTAAGATATAAAGGAAACCCAACAGTAAGTCAAAAGATAAGCGGCGCAGGAAGTGTAAAGAAGGTTGACTGATTTAGTGTTTCCATAAATAAATAGTTATCCCCGCAATTTGTGGGGATATTTTTTGACTCATTGTTTTTTGAATTGAATGATAAAAGTCAGAACTTTCGGTTAACCAAAACCTGACTTATGAGTTCCCGTAGAAAATTCATTAAGGATACTGCCATTACCACAGGTGGTTTGTTTTTAGCCTCCTCCGCTTTTAGTAATTTTTTTATTGCCAAAAAACCTAAAGTAATTATTATAGGCGCAGGATTCGCTGGTCTAGCTGCTGCCAATTATTTACATAAAAAAGGTATTGACTTTGTAATACTGGAAGCCCGGAACCGGATAAGTGGCCGTGTATTTTCTCACACCATTGATGAAAAAGAAAATCTCATTATAGAACTGGGAGCAGAATGGGTAGGTAACTCGCATGAGCGGATACAAAACTTGTGCAATGAGTTTGGGCTCGAGTTGCAGAACAACCAGTTTGATACACATCTGATCTACAAAGGAAAATATTACAAGAAGAATGAATGGGATTACAGCGAAGACTGGAATAAAAAATTCAAAGCCATAATAGATCACTATCCAAAATTGACGCAGGCTGAAAAACTGAAGATTGATAAAATGGATTGGTGGCGTTTCCTGGTAAACAATGGCTGCGAAGGAAGGGATCTTGACATCCGGGAATTACTTGATAGTACAGATTTTGGAGAAACCATCCGAAGTGTTTCTGCATTTGCTGCATTGGCAGAATATGCTGAAAGCAGCGAGAAAAACGAAATGGATCTGAAAATAAAAGGCGGCAACAGTATGCTGGCAAAGAAGATTGCGGAGAAGATCGGCAACGATAAAATAAAACTACAACATGCTGTAAGCCGTGTAGTGCAAAATAGTAAAGGCGGCGTAACTGTTTATTGCAACAACGGACAAAAGTTTACTGCGGATAAGATTATTTGCACAGCACCCACATTTGCTGTTAAGAAAATTAAATGGGAACCTGGTTTGCCACCTGATCAGGTAAATGCAATGAATGAATTGCAGTATGCTAGAATTAATAAGAACCCGATCTTATTTAAAAAACGTTTTTGGAATGATGAAAGTTTTGATATGATAACAGACCAGTCGCCCCATTATTTTTATCATGCCACCAAGAATCAGGATTCTAAAAAAGGAGTCTTGATCTCTTACACCATTGGAGAGAAAGCAGCGGTAGTTGCCAATCAATCTGATGACTGGCGGGAAAATATGGTGTTGCAAACACTTAAACCTCACTTTAATGATGTGAAAGATTTATTTGAAAAGCAAACTAATTACTATTGGGGAAATGATGAATTTTCTCATGGAGCATATGCTATGTATGGAAGAGGCCAATGGTTCAGGGTAATGCCGATATTGAAGCGGTCGCATATTCACACTCATTTTGCCGGAGAACATCTGGCCGACTGGCAGGGATTTATGGAAGGAGCAATTAATACCGGAGAAGAAGCAGCTGGAAAAATTTAAAGGTTAACATATTTTACAGTGATCTTAATATCCCTGTTCCTTCCTTTATCATCGGTACAGGAAATTTTTACAATGCCTTCGGTTGGCACAAAAAATTGTGATTCGCCTGCATTACAGCTTTTGTAAATCTTATTGTTGATATACCAATAGACCTTCGTTACATCATTGGCTGTTTTGCAGATCAATTGTAATGGTTCAGGATTTTTTTGATTGATGATGTATTCCGTCCCGTTTACAGGAAATGAGATTGTTGGTGCTGCGCCTTTAAATATTACATCACAATCTGGATTATGCGTCGGGATTTTTTGATATGTAATACGGTTGTCTTCATACCATGCCTGCATTTCAGGCTCTACTATTTTGAACCATTTCTTTTTATAACCTGTTTGCGGCGCACAGCTTTTACAAAAAGAAATCTTTTCACTAGCACTAAGCATTATCTCTTGCCAATTATTACAAACTTTGGTAGAAGATATTAGCGGAATAAAATAATCTGTAACAAGGCTGGTACAATGTTCAGAAGGTATTAACCCAGTTTCACTGCAAACCTGTCTTATGTCACAGTCTTTTGGCTGGTTAAACCATTCTTCATCGCTATCATAATCAATGGTATTAAAAATTTTAAACAATAGAGGTGTAGCAATATTAGCGCCACTGAGATCTGCAGCTCCAACGCCTGAAAAATTACCAGTCCAAACTCCGACTGTATAATTTCTGTTATACCCAATGCTCCATGCATCTTTTCTGCCGTAGCTGGTTCCGGTTTTCCAGGCAATCTTTGGCATACGTTCAGTAGCTGTCCAGTTCAAAGGAAAATCGGGACGGTTGATCTTTGATAGAATTTCATTGATCATATAGTTGGAAGCCGGGCTAACCACTTTTACCTTATTATGCATTGTGTCACTTTGAATAAAAGAGGGTGAATAATAATTGCCCTCATTAGCAAATGAAGAAAATAAACCGGTTAGTTCTTCTAATGTAGTTCCACATCCGCCGAGAATTAATGATAAGCCGAGTTTTCTTCTGTCTTTTTGTATTTGCATGAAATTGATGTTCGACAATTTCTGTATCATCTGCTCATGCCCCAGTATTTGTAAACTTTTTACTGCCGGAATATTTAATGAATTCTCTAATGCAGATTCAACTGTTACATAGCCATTGAATTTCTTGTCATAATTCTCCGGTGCATAACCATTGTAATTCACCATCACATCCATTACCACAGTTTTTGGAGTAAGCAATCCTTCATCAAAACACATAGCATAGAGCAAAGGCTTTAATGTACTTCCCGGTTGGCGAACTGCCTCTGCGCCGTTCACTTGTCCGCCATCTGTGGTGTCATAAAAATTGGCTGAGCCTACATAGGTGATTACTTTGTGCGTTTTGTTGTCAATAATTACAACAGCAGCATTTTTAATATTCTTCAGTTTCTGAATGCGGATATAATCGGCTACCAGTTTTTCCGTTTTCAGTTGGGTGTTCAAGTCAATAGTTGTTTTGATAATACTGCCGCCTTGCTTTTTTAATTTATAAGAGAGATGTGGGATATAATGCGGTACTGATAGGCGGCTTGCATCAAGTGGTTCTGCCAGTGCATCTTCAATTTCTTTTTGCGTAAATATTTTTTCATTAGCAAATCGTTGCAGCCACCGGTTTCTTTCTTTTATTATCAAATCATTATTTCGGCCAATAACTAATAAGCCGGGCTTATTGGGTATTATGCTCAATGCTGTTATTTCTGCCAGCGATAAATGGTCGGGGTTTTTATTAAAGTATAATAGGGATGCCGACTTTACACCTTCTATATTTCCGCCGTAAGGAACAAGGTTCAGGTACAATTGCAAAATCTCTTTTTTGCTGTACTTCAATTCCAGTTGAAAAGCCCGGAACATTTCCCGGATCTTACTCCAGATATTTCTTTTCCCCGGTTCTAATGCTTTGGCGACCTGCATGGTGATAGTACTGGCACCGGACGTCCGTCTCATTTTGAAAACATTATTAAACAATGCTCTTACAACAGCGAAAGGGTTAACGCCGGGATGGGAATAGAAATGTTTATCCTCTTTGGCGATAATTGTTTTTTGAAGTAAAGGCGAAATCTCATCCAGTTCGGTTTTCATTCGCCATTTCTGGTCTTTAGTTAGATAAGCATTCACTACTTCGTCTTTATTGTCGGTCACAATTGTGGAGTATTCAACTTTATCGGGTAAAGGGAAAATGAGGTGTAATAAGATGAACAATGCAATCAATGCGAGCAAACCAATGCCAAGCTTTTTGAAAAACCGTAGAATACTCCGACGATTGATATGCATTTTGAAAAGTTTGTTCATCAGATAGTATCAATTGTTTATTCCGTTGCTGCTTAACAAATATTTATCGTTCCGAATTTGCAACTC
>JBDSUW010000027.1:0-3417 GCA_039927535.1 Chitinophagaceae bacterium
TTTAAAAATTATGGACCGGTTTGGGAGCTATGGTGGGATGGTGCAAATGGAGAAGGTCCGAATGGAAAGAAACAAGTTTATGATTGGCAGCGATATGAGAAAACTGTCAGACAACTTTCTCCTTCCACCGTTATTTTTAGTGATATTGGTCCGGATATTCGTTGGATGGGAAATGAAAAAGGAATTGCCGGAGATCCCAATTGGAATTTTTTAGATACCGCTGGTTTTAGAAGAGGCTTGGGTGCACCGCCATCCGATACGCTTAATCATGGAAATTATTATGGCAAGCAATGGATACCTGCTGAATGTGATGTAAGTATTCGCCCAGGATGGTTTTGGCATGAAAAAGAAAATGATAAAGTAAAATCTGCGGAACAGCTTTTTGATCTTTATTTAAAATCAGTGGGCCGTGGAGCCAATTTATTACTAAATGTGCCACCCGATAGCAGAGGGTTGATACATGAACAAGATTCTGCTTCGCTAATTGCATTTAAAGAATTGCGGGAAAATAGTTTTAGAGAAAATATACTTAAGCAGGCTGATACCTATTATCAATTCAGCCAGAAAGATTTTAAAAATAAGCCATTACTGCTTCGTGGGTTTGATACTACAGCTGCTTACTATGGAATCAATCTGCAAAATTTTATTGTTGATTTTAAAAAGAAGGTAACGATAAATTGTATTGCATTAAGAGAAGCTATTCATCTTGGTCAGACAGTTAGAAAATTCAGCATTGTGTTATACAATGGAGATAAAGCAGTTGGTGAAGTACAGGGAACCAGTGTGGGCAGGAAAAGAATTCTTACATTTCCTGCAACAACAATTACTTCATTCAGAGTTTATCTGGAAGATGCACAGGGTAATGACAATATAACGGGAATTGCTGCTTACCTTATAGATAACAAACTGATAGAAAAATAATATGTGGCAGAATTATTGTCACTCTTTACTAACTCAGAAAATGTATAGAAAAACAATCATATTTACAAAAAAATTGCTTCTTGTTGTTTTAACGGTTCAGTTTTTTGCAAGTTGTATGGATGCGCAGCAACCTTCGGATAAGCCGATAGTCAATAAAGACAGTATAAACACTTCGAAAGGTAACTACGTACAACCTGTAGTTAAACCTTATGTAACTGCTGGAAATATTGAAACAGGGAACATAAAACCTGCTGATGTTTTAGCATTTGCAAAATCGCAGATGGGTGTTCCGTATCTCTATGCTTCTACCGATCCTGCAAATGGATTTGACTGCTCTGGTTTTATCACTTATGTATTCAATCATTTTAATATCGCTGTTCCTCGTTCGTCTGTTGATTTTACGAATGTAGGAACTGAAGTAGAGTACAGCAATGCAAAACCCGGTGATTTAATTTTATTTACTGGCACCGATAGTACCATCCGTATTGTTGGGCATATGGGTTTAGTAGAAAGTAATCAAAGCGGTGCATTAACATTCATTCATTCTACTTCGGGTAAGGCAAAAGGCGTAGTAATTACGGAGTTCGGGAATTACTACAAAAGCAGGTTTGTAAAAATAATCCGTATTTTTCCTGATCAATTCTTTCATAATAATTAAATCCATAGTTGAGTAAATGAGAATGAAGTTTGTTTTTACTGCGGCTTTATGTTTATCTGTTTTTTTATTGCTGAACAAAAATACATCTGCCCAACGAAAGGTTGGTAGCATGAAAAAACTGATCAACGATAACTTTTCATTGGCCTCATCTCAATATAAACTACTGGCAAAAAATACAGCTGCAGATGTAATGCCCAGGAACTTCGGAGCGAAGGAGAATAAATTAGTTACCAGCAAAACAAGTTGGTGGACGAGTGGTTTCTTTCCCGGTTCGTTATGGTATATCTATGAATACACAAAAGATACTGTTATTAGGAATGAGGCTGAAAGAAGATTATCAATTTTGGAAAAAGAAAAATATCATACCAAGGATCATGACCTTGGGTTTATGATTTATTGCAGTTTTGGTAATGCATATCGTATTACGGGTAATCCTGCTTATAAAGAAACTGTATTAACAGCATCAGAAACATTGATCAAAAGGTACCGGCCTTCTATCCGTTCTATTCAGTCGTGGGATTCCAGTGCTAATTTTCGTTGCCCTGTAATTATTGATAATATGATGAATCTTGAAATGCTTTGCTGGACGGCTGATGAGTTGCGGAAGCCTAAATTTAAAGTAGTCGCAATCGATCATACAGCAACGACTTTAAAAAATCATTATCGTTCTGACTATAGTTCTTATCATGTAGTTGATTATGATTTGGCAACTGGCGATATTTTAAAAAAGAAAACTGCACAAGGGTTTTCTGATGAATCTGCCTGGGCAAGAGGACAGTCCTGGGGTTTATACGGTTTTATAGTTATGTATCGTTTTACAAACGAACCATCCTATCTGCAGCAAGCAAAAAATATTGCATCATTTTTATTAAATCATCCACGGCTCCCAAAAGATAAAGTGCCATATTGGGATTATGATGCAAGCGATATTCCCAATACGTACCGTGATGTATCGGCTGCTGCAATTATGTGTTCAGCGCTATTGGAATTGGGACAATACACCAATGGTAAAGAAAAGGAGAATTATGTAAAAACAGCAAAGATGATTTTACAAAGCCTTTCTGGTGATGCATACAGAAGCAAACCCGGAGAGAATGCTGGCTTTATTTTAAAACATAGTGTTGGTTCTATTCCCGGAAACTCAGAAGTAGATGTGTCGCTTACGTATGCTGACTATTACTTTCTGGAAGCATTAATGCGATATAAAAATTGGTATCTGCAAAAAAAGAAATAGTTATTTGCCTTTAAAAATTGCTTTTCTTTTTTCTAGAAATGCAGTCGTTCCTTCTTTCATATCTTCTGTAGCGAAGGCATTACCAAATTCTTCTATTTCCAAAGCATAGCCATCTTTTGTTTCATCATACACTGCATTGGCAGCTTTAATACAACCAGCTACCGCCAACGGAGCTTTAGAGTTTATAATATCAAGAATCTTTTTTGTATGTTCCAATAATGTTTCAGCAGTAGTTACATAATTTACTAATCCAAGTTGTTTAGCTTCATTCGCATCTATCAGATGTGCTGACATTAAAAGTTCCATTGCTTTGCCTTTACCAATTAATTGTACTAATCGTTGTGTGCCTCCATAACCAGGGATCAAACCAAGGTTTACTTCCGGCTGACCAAACTTTGCGTTTTCGCTGGCTACACGAAAATGACAGGCCATTGCGAGTTCACACCCACCGCCGAGAGCATAACCATTTACGGCAGCAACAATTGGTTTAGAACAATTTTCTATTCTTGCAAAAATATCCTGTCCTCTTTTAGCCAATTCCATTGCTGCGGATTTATGCAAACTGCCAAACTCACTAATATCGGCACCTGCTACAAATGCTTTC
>JBDSUW010000028.1:0-12820 GCA_039927535.1 Chitinophagaceae bacterium
ACTTCTTTAATACCATCAAGGTCAAACTTCATGTTATCCCATGGCGAAGCATTGGTAACCAAATACCATCTTGTAGCATCTGCACCAAAAGTTTCAATGGTGGTGAATGGATCAACAATGTTGCCCAATCTTTTACTCATCTTTACTCCATTCTTATCCAGCACCAATCCGTTAGACACACAAGTCTTGTAAGCAACGGAATCAAACAACATAACTGCGATGGCATGCAATGTATAGAACCAACCTCTTGTCTGGTCCACACCTTCCGCTATATAATCTGCCGGGAAACTTTTTTCAAATATTTCTTTATTCTCAAAAGGGAAATGCCATTGAGCATAAGGCATGGCACCGCTATCAAACCAAACATCAATCAGATCAGGAACCCTTTTCATTGGTTTGCCTGATTGGCTGACTAAAATAATATCGTCTACATATGGTTTATGTAAATCTAAAATGCCTTCATGCAAATAATGTGAATTTACATCGCCACCTAATACTTCATTGGCTTTTCTTATTCCTACATTCAATTCTTCGATAGAACCAATACAAATTTCTTCTTCACCATCTTCTGTTTTCCAGATGGGTAATGGTGTTCCCCAGAATCTTGATCGGCTAAGGTTCCAATCAACCAGATTTTCTAACCAGTTACCAAAACGTCCTTCGCCGGTTGATTTTGGTTTCCAGTTGATAGTTTTATTTAACTCTACCATTCTTTCCTTCACCGCAGTTGTTTTAATAAACCATGCATCCAACGGATAATAAAGAATAGGTTTATCTGTTCTCCAGCAATGCGGATAGTTGTGTTCGTATTTCTCTACTTTGAAAGCCCGGTTTTCTTTTTTCAATTTTACACTGATGTCAACATTCACATCTACATAATCCGGGTCGTCTTTATAATTCTTTACATAACGGTTGCTGAATTCGCCAAGACCATCTACGAATTTACCTTGTCTGTCAACCATCGTTAAAATACCGATGTTATATTTCTTACCTACTTTATAATCATCTGCACCAAAAGCAGGAGCGGTGTGAACAATACCAGTACCATCTTCAGTTGTAACGAATGTGTCAACCATTACACGGAATGGTTTTGCATCCGGTGTGATTTCTTGTATGGCTTTTAGTGAATTTGCTTCGTAAGGAAGCAGTTGTTCGTATTCACAGCCTTCGATTGTTGAACCTTTGAATTCAGCGATAATTTTGTATGGAAGATTCTTACCGTCACTCTTATATTCAGCAAAGTCAGCATTCTCTTGTTCTGGTTTGAAATATTTACCAAGCAATGCTTTTGCTAAAACGATATTAACCTCATTGTGTAAATATGGATTTACGGTTTTTACCAACACATAATCAATGTTTGCACCAACAGTCAGACCAAGATTAGATGGTAATGTCCAGGGGGTGGTCGTCCAAGCTAAGAAAAAGACCTCTACCTCCCTGCCCTTCAAAGGAGGGTTCTGAGACTCTGCCAATGCAGAAAACATTTTTTGAATGCCAGGGTTTTTGTAAGCCCCTCCTTCGGAGGGGTTTGGGGAGGCTTTAAACATCGCAACAGCACTGGTATCTTTTACATCCTTATATGTACCCGGCTGATTTAGTTCATGCGAACTTAAGCCTGTGCCTGCTGCTGGTGAATAAGGCTGAATACTTACACTTTCGTAAAGCAATCCTTTTTTATAAAGCTCACTCAGTATCCACCAGAGTGTTTCGATGTATTCATTCTTGAAAGTGATGTATGGGTCATTTAAATCAACCCAATAACCCATTTTCTTTGTGATGTCATCCCACTTGTCTTTATACCGCAATACTGCTTCACGACATTTCTTATTATAATCCTCAACAGAAATTTTAGTCCCGATATCTTCTTTAGTAATGCCGAGTTCTTTTTCTACACCTAATTCAATTGGCAGGCCATGTGTGTCCCAACCGCCTTTGCGTTTTACCTGAAAACCTTTCATGGTTTTGTAGCGGCACACCAAATCCTTTAATGTTCTGGAAATAACATGGTGAATGCCGGGCATACCATTGGCACTGGGCGGGCCTTCATAAAATACAAAAGGAGTAGCACCTTCTCGTAGGGACACACTTTTTTCAAAAGCCTGTTTTTCAGACCATTTAGCCAGTATTTCCTGCTCAAAGGCCGGAAGATTTAAACCCTTAAATTCATGGTATTTTGCACTCATACTACTTCGCTTTCAGCTACATAGCACATTGTAGCCCTTCTAAAATGGGTGCGAAGTTACGAAAAGTAAAGCCTCAAAAAAACCGCATCTCAAAGAATGCGGTTCATTTATATTTTGGTCCAAATAGATTAGAAATTGAAGCCGCCATTTCCTTGAAAGGCTACTCTTATTTTGTATTTAATTTTTGTAGGTCTTGTTGGGGGTACCACAAGATTGCCAGCATCATCTGCGGGGTCAGCACTTATCATTTCCAGTTTGGCATACTTGCCAGTAGCTGTTCGGAATACAAATGTTTTTCCTGCAATTGGAGAAAAGCTGCGGGTTGTAGGATTGTAAGTGTACCAGTCTGCGCCTTTTATTGCTTTTTGGGAAACAGTTGTATCAAATTTGTAACTGTTTGTTGGAGCTGTAGCGATTGCCTCAAATGGTTGGTTGATAATTTGCACACCTGCATTACCAGGTCCGCTTGCATTGCTGTTCACAATAAAAGTTTCAAAGCGAATTGCAAAATCCCATTTATTACTTGCAGAATCAGCAGCAACTATTTCAGCAGCAGTTTCAAAACTGAAAAAATTATAATGACCACCAGATGGGTTACCATTTACTAGAAAATCTTTTGTATTTACCACTGATGGGCTTTGGTCTGTTGAATCTTTTTTGCAGCTTGCAAAAACTATAATCATTAATACTGCAAAAATCACATTTCTCTTGTTCATGTTTCTCTATTTATTTTTTAAATGAATAATGTATTCCTAAAAACCAATTGATGCCCGGTATGTTGGGTGTATCTTTTGCATTTATCTGGTTTAGTAAATTGTTTATGCCAGCCTGAAACCGGAATGATTTATTTATCAGATAACCAATTGTCATGTTTGTCTGCAACATGCCATTGGCAAACTCTTCTTCCATATTTGCAAAGCCATTACCATCTTTATCAGTAACACCAAACCTGCTGCGGTAAATAAATCGCAGTGATGCATTCCATTTATTATCGTCCTTCTCCCAGAATAACCGAAGGTTTGCCTGGTGTTTACTTCTGTTAAGTAAGCCGCTATAATCAGATCGGTTCATTAATCGGGCCGGGCCATTTGATTTGTCACGGCCATACACTTCCTTATTTATTATTCTTTCTAAAAGATCTTTATCACCGGTTGAAAGAAGTTGGTAGCCGCCACTGATTTGAAGATTATTTATTTTATAGCTGATGTTTAATTCAACCCCTTGTGTAAAGGCTCTGTTTACATTAATATAACTAAAAACAGAACTACCATTGATATTGGTGGCTACCGGTATGTAATTAATCAGATTATTTACATCGTTTCGAAATAAATTAATATCAATTTTTAAAGAAGATATAGGATTTAAAGTTGCGCCAATATTAAATCCATCTGAGATTTCCGGTTTAAGCTTTGTTATAAGATTTGCTGATGGAAGTATGTTTGAAATAAATCCAAGGTTTTGCTGTTGTTGGAGAAATGGAAGAGAAAATTCATTACTGCCGTAAATACTATATCCTTCCGCAGCATTATTAGTAAAATTCAAATACAGCTGACGAAAATCGGGTGCTTTAAATCCAGCACCATACGATGCAAGTAGTTTTATCTTTTCATTGATGCTATAATTGACTGCAACTTTCGGGCTTAACCTTGAAGCAAAATCGGTGTTATAATCATACCGTAATCCAGATATGAGTATTAAATTTTTAACAGTACTCCATTCATGTTGAGCAAACCCATGCCACATTTGCTGTTCCTGCTTTTTGCTATAGCGGGTTGTATTAACAGTTTGTAATGTAAAGCCCCCGCCAATCGTCAGCGTATTATGGCTGTTCCAGGAAAAGTCAGTTTGATTTTCAACTCTGTAAAAACCCTGATTGAACCGATCGTAATAGTATTGCTTATTATTATTGATGCTATCTAATTGTTGCGTAAAGCTGTATCCGCTCGCCATCAACCGCAGGTTTGTTTGTAAACGATTATTAAACCGATGAGATAAAATCGGATTTACTAAAAAATCATGTGTACGGCCATCTCCACTTACATTTAACTGGCTGCTGTTAATTGCATAGCGGCTCTTTTGAAATCCGTAAAACAACCGGCTGTTAGTTGTCAATTTTGTTTTTGGAGTAAACTGAAACGCCAATTTTAATTGTCCTGTATAATTAAAATATGGTTCCTGTGTTTTTTCAGGAGATGTCTTATCCAGTTCGTAACCATTACTGCTGTTTCTGTTTAGAAAATAGAGTAATGAGGTCTTATTATGGCTGATGTTCCCTGATGTATAAATATCAGTATTTGAAAAAGATCCACTTCTGAAACCGGCCATAAAATTATTCCCCTTTGCTGGTTCAGTAATTATATTAATAACACCACCCATTGCATCACTACCATATAAACTTGACGATGGGCCTTTTACAATTTCTATTTTACGGATATTGCCAACAGCAAATCTTGATAAATCCATTACACCACCCTGACGACCGATTAATGGTTCGCCATCTAATAATATAATTGTATGATCAGGAGAAAGCCCTTGTAATTGAACACCATTTCCAAAAACGCCACCGCCTACTGCATTGCTTCCAGTACCACCGGTAATCTGCAAGCCTGTTTGCTCTTGAAGAATATCATTTAGCCTAAGTGAGCCTGAAAGCTGAATGGTTTTTTTATTAATGATACTTACGGGAACAGCTACGTTTCCAATCTTTCTTTCAGTTCGAGTAGCGGTTATGACAATTTCATCCATTGTTCTGTTGAACAAGGAATCGGTTTGTGCAAACGCAGAAATTCCCAGTAAGAAAGTAATTAAAACTGCAGCCGGTCTCTTCATCTGTTCTAAAATTGGCTGCAAAGGTTCTTCAGGAATAGTTGAGAATTATCATGCTATTGTCATGAAGTGAAGACGAAATTTTCTTTGACAAAAAAATGACACCGTTTTGTTGAACTTTCATAGTGCTTGTTGAGGGAAGTCATGTTTTATTTTGAATAACCATAAACGAAACAGCCTTACCAATTCGGTATAGCTTTTCAAAGTAAATTTTATTCAATTAAAATTTTGCTCCTACACTTATAAAAAATGTTCTTCCATCAGCCGGTAATGCACCCGGACCGGGATAGCCGCCTGCACGACGGGTAAAATACCTTATATCGGATACGTTATTGATCCCAGCTTTAATATTATACTTTTTAGAAAACTTATAAGTAGCTGTCAAGTCAATAATAGTATAAGAAGGTATCAATCCGTTTTGTGCATTGGCTGTTGGCACTAAGGTATTATTTGCATCGCTGAATGTTTCCCCCACATGGCTTAGCTGGCCTGTTACCAGCAATGATTTATATCCAGCAGTAATTCCAGTACGGAAAATATGTTGAGGGGCATTCTCCACTCTCTTCCCTTTGGTAGAAGCGTCTTTGTGGTTCTCACTATATTTTGCATCTGTAAATCCATAAGATCCGAAAATGATTAGGTCTGTATTTTTCTTTTTAAAGAGGAATCTTGCAGCATTGAATTCAACATACGATTCTATTCCCTTGCTATTGCTGTTGCCCACATTAGTTATCAAGCGATAGGAAGGTGATCCGGCTACAGTTACTGTTCCAATCCTGTTATTGTATTGCAGGTAAAAACCACTGATATCAAATTGCAGGTAATCTTTTATTTTTCCCCTGTAACCTAAATCGAAATTATATCCTTTTGCATCTTTCAGGTTATCATCAATTACATCAGTAGTTGGCGGTGCCTGCAGGTTTGCAAATTGAATAGGCCGGTATGCTTGTGATATATTGGTATATATTTCCGTGTTGTTGGAAACATGATATTCTGCCCCGATGCCAGCTAAAATAAAATCCCTGCTTCGTGTTATATCTTGTAATATAATAGCTGCTCCGCCAGAAGCATATCCGTTTCTACCAGAGGCAGTACCTTCCAGCCATTCGTAACGAATGCCCGGAATCAGTAATAATTTATCAGTAATCCTGAAAATATTCTCTACAAATGCAGCTGCATTATTTGATTTGAATTTAATGTCTCTGAGATAACCGCCTGTTATAGTAGCATCATATTCAGTTCCTGTTGTTCCTTTACCATCGGCCATGCGATGTGTGGTGCCTGTATATAAGCGGATGCCTGCAGAAAGAGTATTGCTCATCTTACCAATTGAATAATCAGTAATATAACGACTTTCCAATCCATAATTCCTGTATTGGTCCTGCTGAAATGTTCTGCCATTATATTCACCGATGGCAGCGTTAATAGTATCTTTTATCAAAATGGATTGCAGAAAGCCCAGGCTGTTTCGATTGCCGATGGTAGCAAATAGTTTTGTATTCCATCTTGCTTTCTCACTTAATTTATAATTCAATATTAAAGCCGGATTTGTCCATTCAATATCAAACCAGTTACGACTGCGGAAACTTTGTTGTGCATCGTCCTGTAGTTGTACATCCGTTAAGCCACCAGGTTGCTGGCTGCGGATATGTGAATGCATAATTTCAGCTGTTAATGATAAGTTGGGATTGAAATAATAAGTGGCTGTGCCAAATCCTGCATTTGAAAAATACCGGCTGTTATTTCTCCACCCATCGCCATTGCGGTGATCAAGAAAAGCATAGTAGTGAAACTTATTCGTTTTACCACCAATCGCATTATAGCTGTTGAACAATGCATTGCTGCCAATAGTTTGCTGGGTTTCGAATTCAAATTTCTTACTTACCTCGCTTCCATTTCTGAGAATATAATTGACCAATCCTCCAAACTGTGGCCCGTATTGTAAAGAGCCTTGTCCTCTTACTACTTCAATCCGTTGCACGGCCTGTAGCTGTGGATTATAATAAGCTTCTGGATATCCAAAAGGATCAGCTGCAATATCATAACCGTTCTGACGAATATTGAACTCCCAACTTCTGTTCGGACTTAGTCCTCTTGCTGCGATACCAATTTGAATTCCGCTTGGGTCACTTTCCCATATATGAATTCCGGGAATTTTTGCCATTACCTGGCGCATGGTATTATTAACGATATTTCCCTGCACATTATCTAAAACAATTAATGCGTTTTTTTTACCTGCATAAATCGAAGTGCCCACCACTTCGGGCATTTGCTGATAATCGCTTTTACTATTTTTTCCTACCACAGTTACATCAGGTAGATATTTATGTTGTGGTTTGGTGGAGTCGTCTGCGAAATATTTTTTGTTTGTCTGTGCAGATAATTGAGTTGAAAAAATAAAGCCTGTTGCTAATAGAATCACTGATCTGAGCATCTTTTTTAATTTATGCTGCAAATGTGAATGAAATTTATTTATGAATTCTTACGCAAAAAGAAATTCAGTTTACGCAATGCGTAAAACAATTTTGTGTATAAAATAAAAAAGCTGTCTGAATTCACAGACAGCTTTTATTAATTTCTTTTCAAAAATAATTACTCAACAATTACAATTCCTTTTGCCAACACACTAACCGCTTTTTCCGGTTTGGTAATAGCAGCAATTTCTTCTTTTGATTTTTTTGCATCTTCAGCATAATGTCTTAGCTCTGATAGAGAAGTCGTTTTCATTTTCACTTCACCATCAATCACCACTGTTTTGCCTTTGGCAGCTATTGGTAGAAAAAATCCATAATCTTTCATTTTAACCATAGCTGTTTCGCCGTTTTCCAGTTCTAGTTTCAACCAGCAACCCTTATTTGGACATACTTCTACAATTTTTGCTTTGATCTTTGTGTCCATTGATTTTGTGCCATCTAATTTAGTTGCCACTTCTGTTAATGGTACTGCTCCCTCTGTCGTTACTTTTTCACCATACCAATCACCTGTTTTAGCATCACCGGCTGGTGGTTGTGCATTTACAACAAATGCAAATCCTGCAATAGCCAGCGTAAAGAATATTTTTTTCATGAGTATGTTTTTTTTATTTGTTTTAAAGTTTGGTCTGCAAAGATAACTTTTCATTCGAATTAGTTGCCTATTCTAGTATAACAGGTTTTTTAAATTCTACCTGAGAAGCAGAAATGGCCTTTAAAAAGGCCAGTATGTCATTTTTTTCTTTTTTTGAGAGGTTTAATGGTTTTATCAGCGCATTATTATTGGTGGGCAAATCAGCCGAATTAAGCTTTTCAATAATTTCTTCCATACTTGTTGACTTGCCGTTATGCATCCATGGGCCGGTTTTCATAACATCCCTCAACGATGGAGTTTTAAATTTTCCAACATCTTCATCTTTGTGCGTTACCTGGTAATATCCATTGTCATTCTGCGAAAAGCCAATATTGTGAAATTGGTTATCGGTAAACAAAGGCCCGTTATGACAATTCATACATCTTGCTTTGGTACGAAATATATGCAGTCCTCTTAATTCGCTATTGGATAAAGCATTTCTTTTACCTGATAAAAAATCATCGAACCTGCTTTTATTGCTTACAATTGTTCTTTCAAATGTGGCTATGGCTTCCGTCATGCTTTGAGGATTAATTGCAGTGGAGCCGAAAGCCTTATCAAATAAAACGGAGTATCCTTTTATATTTCTTAAAAGCCTTACCAGCTCCGGCATTTCATGATGCATTTCAGATTCGCTGTTAATTGGTGCGAATGCCTGGTCTTCCAGACTGCTGCTTCTGCCATCCCAAAAAAGTTTTTCGTAAAACCAGGTGTTTTGGATTGTTGGTGAGTTTCTTTTATTAATCGTTCCTTCATGCCCGATAGATTTTTCTTTACCATCTGTCCAGTTCAGTTCAGGATTATGACAAGTAGCACAGGAAATTTTTCCCGAACCGCTTAATCTTGTGTCGAAGAATAATGTTTTTCCCAGCTCAATAATATCTTTCAGTGAGTCTTTTTTATTTTCCAACGGACTTGCAGGAAGTATTCCCAGTTCTTTCCATTTAACGCCTTTATCAATTGTGGGTGATGGCCATTGCGAAGATGGTCGGGAATAAATATCTCGTAGACTTTTTTTTGTATAAGAAATTGATACAAGTACAACAAAACATAGAATAATTGTAAAAACAAGTTTTCGCATAGAACCCTCTTCCTATTTAATTAAAATTTATTTTATGAACTCCTCTTTTTTCTCTTTCTCTCATTTTTTCTCTTAGCTTAAATAAATCCTCTGCAGTTTTTTGCGCCACATCTGCATGGCAGTTTTCCATCATGATGCGTTTCTCCATAATCACAACTTAGTTCTTCTCCCTTCTTTATGTTTTTCAATGCATAAAACTCCACCCTATCTTTCATTACCCGCATAAATGTATTCGGGCCACATGAATGATTGATGAAACGCATATCGTTTGGGCTAGCAGAAGCATTTAAAGCAAGATTGTTGTCTAATTCAACACAATTAATAACTTTTAAATCTTTGATTAAACGCATTGCTTCTTTCATGGTAATAATAATACCACCGAGGTCGCCGATTTTTCTTTTTGCCGGAATGGATTTCAATGCATAAGCCCCTTTACCCGCAATTTTGCTTTTTGCAACTTTTATAGGATAATGAATGAGATATTCAGGTGTAATGATTTGTTTTGCCATAAAAGCTTAATTAATCCATATTAGTTCGGATCAAACATCTTTATTTTTTGTAAATGTAAAAAGTTAAGGCCAAACATATTTCTGAACCTTCTAGTACAGCAATAAAAAAGTTGCAAAGCTAAGCGCCTTGCAACTTTTAACTTACTTGTTATTTTATTAAGCCATCATTGTGCCTACCATGCCAAGCACGGAAGCAAGCATCAGCACACATTTCCAGCAATTCATTTTATTTAGTTTCATGTCTTTATTTAAGATGTGAAATTACAGCTGATAGTTTTCAAGTTTTGTTAATTTTAAAACATGATTCTGATTTCTATAAATCAGGTGCATTAAAAGTATCCCCTTGGCTTATGTCTCCTGTCTGGTAACCTTTTTTAAACCAGTACACCCGTTGGGCAGAAGTTCCATGCGTAAATGCATCGGGAACCACTCTGCCGGTGGATTGTTTTTGCAATCTGTCATCTCCAATGGCATTAGCGGCATTTAACGCTTCATCTATATCTCCAGGATCTAAAATATTTTTCATCTTCTGATCATGATGCGCCCATACACCAGCCAGAAAATCTGCCTGTAACTCCAGCATTACAGAATAACGGTTGTATTCTTCTTCACTTACCTGCTGCCGTAAACGGTTCATTTTATCCGATGTGCCATTTAAATTCTGAATATGATGACCAACCTCATGTGCTACTACGTATGCCATTGCAAAATCACCAGGAGCATTCAATTTATTCTGTAAATCCTCATAGAAAGACAGGTCAATATATAATTTACTATCACCTGGGCAATAAAAAGGACCTGAAGCAGCGCTGGCATTGCCACAGGCAGATTGCACATAGTTTCTGAATAAAACTAAAGTAGGTTCCGAATAGTTTTGTCTTTGTTCAGCATATATTTTATTCCAAACATCTTCTGTCTCCGCTAAAACTACTTTTATAAATTCAGCTCTTTCATCATCTGCCGCTTTTTCTTCAGCAGACAAGGGAGCCGATTGAGTGGTAGGATCCCCGATTTGTGGAATCTGTGAAGGATCTACATTACCCCCACTAAGAAATGTATAGAGTAAATAGATAATGAGGCCGGCTACGCCTCCACCTGCTGCTATACCTCCACCGGAAATTCCCCGGCGATCATCAACATTTGAACTGCCCCTTCTTCCTCTCCATTGCATAGTAATTTGTTTTATTAAGTTAATAAGGTGATTCGAAACACTAATTTACGATTACTGCATATTATGTACCATATTTTATTCTTTACTTATTTAACTGGATTTTTATTCCTGCTTTTCCAATAAATCCTTTGATATGTGTCCGGATGTTCACAACTGAAGGCTTTGAGTTGGTTTTACAAGAGAATTGAGGAATTGATTATGGCAACATCAGTTCACCATAAGCCGATGCTAAACCTGTAGATTTGCTTTTCTGAAAAATAAGTAACGATGAAACCGGTTTTTCTTTCCCTAAGTTTATTTTTCTTTCTGTATTCCTTTTCGCAAAATGGAATTGAAAAGCATTACAAGATATATAATACGCAGACAAAACTACTTACGACCATTGAGCAAATTGCCATAGATTGTAAAGATGCTGATGTTTTATTTTTTGGAGAAGAACACAACGATAGCGCAGGCCATTATCTGGAAGCCGCCATTTTTAAAGCACTGTTTCGAGTATATGGGGAGAAACTTGCGTTGAGTATGGAAATGTTTGAAACAGACTGTCAGCTTGTCTTAAATGAATATCTCGACGGTTTTATCAGCGAGATTCGGTTTACAAAAGAAGCCAGGGCATGGAATAATTATAAAGATTATAAGCCTGCTGTTGAGTTTGCCAAACAAAACAAATTATCAGTAATTGCAGCTAACCCGCCAAGAAGATATGTAAGTATGGTAAGCAGCAATGGTATGAGTTCATTGTCAAGCTTACCAAAATCATCAAAACAATTTTTGCCACCATTGCCATACGATACACTATCTGGCAGGTATTATGAAAAATTCCAGGAGTTTTTGAGCGGCGGGAGTCCTGGTACCAATAATCCTAAAATTTATTATAGTCAGAATCTTTGGGATGCTGGAATGAGTAATAGTATTTATAAATTCTGGAAGAAGAATAAAGACAAAAAGATATTTCACCTGGTGGGCCGTTTTCACTGCGATGAAAAACTGGGAACGGCGGCGCAGCTTCAAAACAGAAGTTCAAAGCTGAAAATTTTAAACATCAGTTGTTTCAGTGATTCTTCATTTACAAATCCTGACCCTATGGCTATCGGGTGGGAAAAGTTTAAGCATCTTGGTGACTATGTTATTATCACCGATCCTGATTTGAAGAAGACCTTTTAATTACGAAGCAACAATTCACAAGGTTTTAATCCTGTATGTTTTTTAAAAGCGGTTGAAAAATGTGATATAGAAGAGTAACCGAGAAGAATAGAGACTTCGGTTACAGTCAATCCTTTTTCATAAAGCAAATATTTTGCATGCTCCATTCGCTGGCTTTGATAAAAATCAAAAATAGTGGTGCCAAACATTTCTTTAAAGCCTTTTTTCAGGTAACATTCGTTGATGGCAACCTTGCGGCTCAATTCTTTGATGGTAATTGGCTCGCCAATATGCTGCAGCAAAACTTCTCTTGCCTTGCTTATTTTTTCACGGTCGGCTTCGTTGGCTAAAAATTTATTGGCAACAATGTCAAGTTCTTTTTCTTCTAAACAATCAAAGCTATAAAGTAGCAACATTTGTGTTTGTGCATTCACAAAAATATTTTCCAGGTTGCCGGTGTAGTTATGATTAAGTAATGTTTCCAATGCCGTTCTTGTTCTTGTGCAAAGCGCCAATGTTTTTACAAAAGAAGTTTTATGCCTGAAAGAAAGTACGTCTTCGCTTAAAGTGTTATTACTGATTCTTGATTTTACAAATTGCTCTAACAAAGTAGATGAAAAGCTGAAGCTCAAAAAATCAACACTCTCCACTTTTTCTTCGCAACTGAAAGAAGCAAGTGCTTTACACTGGTTGCATTCTTTTTGATCTCTCCGGCAATACATATTTCCGATGCTGCAAAATCTTAACTCCAAAAAATTCTTAGCAGGATTTGATGCTTCGTAATGATAGTTGATGACACCAA
>JBDSUW010000029.1:0-5591 GCA_039927535.1 Chitinophagaceae bacterium
GGCGGTGCTTTTGGTGCCATTGTAACAGCTTTAGTTGATAAAATATTGATGCCCATTATAGGCTCAATTATCGGTCAGCGTTTTGATACCTTAACTGCCAACGTAAACGGTGTTGCTATTCAGTATGGAGCCTTTATTCAGGCAGTGGTTAATTTCCTCCTTATTGCTTTTGTTTTATTCACGATAATTAAAGTAATGAACTCAATCAAGAAAAAAGAAGAAGCCGCACCAGCCGCTACCCCTGAGGACATTGTTTTACTGCGTGAAATCAGAGATTCATTAAAGAAATAGCAGAGAAACTTGGGATTAATTGCTAAGTTCATTTTCCCTTATTTTTGTAAAGTCCTGTTATGGTAAGTTGCCCAACCACAGGACTTTATTTTTTCTTTAATTTTTATATAGTGCAGCCAACTACATATCAGATAAAATTACCCCAGTTCGAAGGCCACTTCGATCTTTTATTGTTTTTTATTGAAAGGGATGAACTGGATATTTATAATATTCAAATTACAGGAATCATCAACGATTTTCTTGAATATATACATCAAAGCGAAGAATTGAATATAGAATTGAGCAGCGAATTCATTTTATTTATTTCTACCCTGATGCGGATAAAAGCAAAAATGCTTTTGCCCCGTAAAGAATTGGATGCACAAGGAAATGAAATTGACCCAAGAGAAGAATTGATTAGCAAGATACTTGAGTACAAAAGATTCAAAGAAGCTTCTGCGCAAATGGCCGAGATGGAAGCATTGCGTATGCTTAGTGTAAAAAGAGGAAACATTCAGAAAGAACTGTCGATGATAGGAGAAGAAGACAGTGAAGGAACAGAGATTCAAAATATCACTTTGTTTAAACTCATGCGGGCATTCGAGAAAGCCATGCAAAAGTATAGTGACCGGCTTAACAAGCCAGTGCATACGGTTGTGCAGTATGATTATACGATGGAAGAAAGCCGGAGTCGTATGTTGAGTTCTGCACAAGCAGAAAAAACACTATCTTTTGAAAAGATTTTTGATGAATGTGAGAACAGGGTACATGCAATTTTTATTTTCCTTTCGCTACTGGAATTAGTGCAGCAGAAATTCTTAAAGATTGTAATGGGAGAAGGAAAGAATAACTTTATCATTGAATACAATGAACCAGAAAACCGCCTGGCGGATCTGGAAGATATAAACCAACAACCTTAATTTTAAAAATTACATTATGAAACGTACAGCAACAGCCAATTGGAAAGGTTCTGGAAAAGAGGGTACTGGTAAATTAGTTACCCAGTCCGGAGTTATAAAAAATAAAGCCTATGATTTCAAAAGCAGGTTTGAAGATGGTACATCCACCAACCCGGAGGAGTTGATTGCAGCCGCACATGCAGCATGTTTTTCTATGAAACTAAGTTTTGTGCTGGGGGCAGCGGGGCTTACACCTATTCGTATTGAAACTAAATGCACAGTTACATTGAATGATGGTAATATTACCACAAGCCATTTGGAAGTAAAAGCTAAAGTGCCAAAATGTAAAGCTGCAGCCTTTGCAGAATATGCTGCTGATGCAAAAGCAAATTGTCCTGTAAGTAAAGCATTGAATGCAGAAATTACAATGGATGCTGAATTAGTAAAAAGTTTTAAAGCTGCAACTACAGCTTAAATATAAATAGTTATAAAAACATAAGCCGTTCCATTGGAGCGGTTTTTTTATTCATATATCCAAAGTAAAACAGGTTGCTTTGATGAATTTACTATCTTTTTAATTTCCAGAAGAAATTTTGGAGAAACAGTCGGACAGCCATTGCTCTGACAAATATCATCCGCTACTTCATTATCAGGAACACAACTGTGTGAATGTAATACTACTGTTCTTTCAAAAGCATTATTGTTAGTGCTATCTAAGCCATGTAACTTATATGAATAGCCAAACTTGCCAATATAGGAATTACCAATACGATACTTGCCTAACGAAGTGCAGCCACTGCCAACTACATTACTGTATTTTCTTCCTACAAGCCAATATTCGTAACAATTACCATGTGCCACTAATTGTTTATTTACAAGACTATCTTTTTCCAGGTTGTAAATAAAAAAACGATTTTGACCGGAAGGAAGACTCATATCAATCAGAAAACAGTATTTGTCATTGTACCCTTTTCTTTTTACAAATGTTTTTGCTTCGGAAGCTTTATCCTTTAGTTTGTGAGACCATTCCGGAGAACCTTTATAAATAGTTACTTTGTTGGGAAAGTGAATGGGTTTTGTTTTTTCCCATGTATCAGTTTGATTGAACCAGGAAAGGACAATAATTGCAATAGTGGAAAAAACAAAAAGACGGAGAATTTTCATGTAATAGCCAGTTTGAATACAGTAGTGAGATACCGGCAAAACGAAAATCCACAAATTAAATTTTAAACAATCAGTTAAGCGAATCTGAAAAGATCAGAACCGCCAACCAGCATATACCTGTACTACATTGCTTTTAGCATTTACACCGGGAATAAAGTTTGGACTGCTTTCACCTTTACTTACATTGTTCAAGCTTACATTGATCCTTGCACCGATAAAAAAACCGCCAATTGGACTAACTTCTCCTCCAGCTACCAAGCCATAGTCAAACCTGTTTAAATAGTTGAAAAGACTACCGCTGCTTCCATTGCCTGTGGTATCTACTCCAGTATTCAGCAAAAAAGCAGCCTGTGCGCCAGCATGAAGTTGTATTCGTTTGGTAAAATTCAAAGTAATTAGCTGAGGAAGTAATAGATAATCCAATGTTACATTTCCGGTATCGGTATTAGTTTTGAAATCATAACCTTGCCTTGATAAAATTATTTCGGACCTGAAGCCGAAGAATTTCTTTGGCTTTGGTGCAATATATCCGCCAATCATGTAGCCAGTTCTGCTTTCCGCTTTTATCTCTGAGGCGTTGGAAATGTTGGCAAAATTGACACCGGCTTTAACGGCTATGTTGATCCCCAATTGTGCAAATCCGAAAACAGGAACAGCCATAAACAGGAGGATAATAATCTTACGCATAATAATTGTTTAGGAAAAGATACTAATTCCCTGTTACTGTGAGCCGAGCAAAATTTTGTCGGCAATGTATTTTTGCAGTTATGCTGAAAAGCTCTCTAAGATTTTCAAACCTATCATAATGAATAAAGTAAACTTATATAACAAAAGCTATAGTATAAGCATGCAAACTAATTAAAAGGACCCCCGGCTAATTTGCCGAGGGTCCTTTTAATTAGTCAGTTATCAGAATTTTTCCTGTTTTTCTTTGTAGCTCACCGTTTTGATTTTTGTACGATAAGTGGTAAAAGTATAATCCAGGTGTAAGACTTGTCATTGACGAGTTATTCCTGTAGTTCCTTATATTGGCTACAACTTTTCCATTCACATCATTCATTACCAAATCAAAGCTTCCCGGTTCAACGCCATAAAACCTGAGTGGTTCATTTTTCCGTTGCGGGTTGGGCACTATTAATTTATCCTGATCCGATGCTTCTGTAACAGGGTTATTTTTAAAAGATTTCAGCGGAGCTGCTTCTGTAATAGTAACCGTTCCACTACCGTCACTGATAGTTGCATTTACAGGTTTGCTAAGCTCAATAAAGAAATTCTCATCCGGTTCGGCCAGGGCCTCGGCAATAATGGGTACAATTATATTCTTGATTGTTTCGCCGGGATTGAAAGTCAGTGTTCCAGATACATGTGTGTAATCTTTCGGATGCCGGGCTGTACCGTTTGAGCTGCGGTATTTTACAGTAACGGTATTGCCAGTTGCGGCAGATAGGGTAACCGGTATGATGGCAGTCCCAACAGTTTCATTTACCGTTACATCAGCAATGCTTAATGAAACAGAAATGCAACCTTCATCAATCATCCCATTACAATTATCATCCACTCCATTACAAACTTCGGTTGCTCCCGGATTAACTGCGGAATTGGCATCGTTGCAATCAGTATTGTTGCTTACATAGCCCGACGGTACAGTGCAGGCCTGTGTAGTAGCTGCGGCATTTCCATAACTATCTCCATCCATATCCCGGTAATAAGTGGTTTGAAGGCCTTCATCAATCATCCCATTACAATTATCATCCACTCCATTGCAAACTTCCGTACCTCCCGGATTTACAGCGGCATTGGCATCGTTACAATCAGTACTGTTGCTTACATAGCCTGCAGGTAAAGTGCATGCCTGTATAGTAACTACGGCATTTCCATAACCATCTCCATCCACATCCCGGTAATAAGTGGTTTGAAGGCCTTCATCAATCATCCCATTACAATTATCATCCACTCCATTGCAAACTTCCGTAGCTCCTGGATTAACAGCAGCATTGGCATCGTTACAATCAGTACTGTTGCTTACATAGCCTGCAGGTAAAGTGCATGCCTGTATAGTAACTGCGGCATTTCCATAACCATCTCCATCCATATCCTGGTAGTAAGTCGTTTGAAGGCCTTCATCAATCATTCCATTACAATTATCATCCACTCCATTACAAACTTCGGTTGCCCCGGGATGAATGGCTGCATTATTATCATTACAATCTCCCTGCGCTACTGTATAGCCATCTCCGTCCTGATCTGCCACGATAACGGTTTGTAATTTTAGTACAAAAATATCGTCATTTCCGGCGGAGGTTAGATTATATGTTCCGGCACCGGGATCAAAATCGGGTGTAAGGCCAAATACTCCAGTTATATAAATATTTGCGACGGCATCCACTGCTAAAGAGTAACCAATTACCCGGGGACCTATTTGTACTGCCGATACAAAATTACCTGAAGCATTTATTTTGGAAATAAACATAGCGTAAAGGTTACCCGGTGCAGTCAGATTATAAATTCCGGGACCAGGGTCAAAGTCGGCTATGCCATAAAAATATCCTGTGGTATAAGCATTACCGGCGGCATCCAGAGCAATTGACTGGCTAATAATACTATTCGCCCCCGGATCATTAAGCGGTGCGCCCATTTGTTTTGCCCAAATAAAATTTCCGGAAGCGTCCAGTTTGGAAACAAAAACATCCTGAGCTCCACCGGCGGTTAGATTATACATTCCTGCCCCGGGATCAAAGTCAACAGTTTGATTGAAAGTTCCTGTTACATAAATATTGCTGTTAACATCCACTGCAAGGCATGCCTGTGTATAAGTCGAATGATGAGTCCATTGTTTTGCCCAGATAAAATTTCCTGAAATATCCAATTTTGAAACAAAAACGCCGGAAATATTGGTGAGATTATAGATTCCGGCGCCGGGATCAAAGTCGTATGTGCCACTAAAATGTCCTGTGGTATAAACATTCCCGCTATTGTCAAAGGAAATGGACATACTGGTACCATTCTCATTTGGGTCACTACCTGCAAATTGTTTTGCCCACAAAAAGTTTCCATTGTTATCTAATTTGGAAATAAACACATCGCTGCCAATTGCAGTAAGAATATTTGTTCCCGGGCCCGGATCAAAATCTACATCATATATAAAATAACCTGTGGTATAAACTGCGCCTGTTTGGGCATCTACAGCGATAGAGTAACTATGATTTTCACCAGCAAAGAAACTATTATTTTGAACGCCCCTCAATTGTTTGGCCCATG
>JBDSUW010000030.1:0-6711 GCA_039927535.1 Chitinophagaceae bacterium
TAATTGCACAAAAGGGAAGTTCTCCTTAAAAAACTGGGGGAAGTATAAATTTTTTCTTCCTTCGTAAGACTGTTGGTCAAAATCAATACAACGGATGCGATATTGGTAATCTTCAATATCAGGTGTAATATCAATTACAAAATTATAACTACGCATATCGCCAAGTAATCTTACAAAACATCTTTCATTAAACTTCACAAATTCCTTAGCTATCCTGATCTTATTTGTTTCTGGGGCATTTAAAAACTGGCTGATAAACATATCACCAGGAATGCCCGGAATATGTTCTTCCACCAATGTGTTATCGCTGGTAAAAAAAATAATGCGGTTAGGAGAGAGGATATGCTCCAATTCTAATCCATAGATGCGGGATGCATCGGCAATTTTAATATAGTAATGATCGTAATTGTCGTTGAATTTATTTACGATTCTAATACGAAATGGGTTTGAGTTGCCAAATGTGCAATAATCAACTCTGGCTACATCAAAGTGGCTAAGAAAGCTATAATCGCCTTCCGTTTTCAATGCAGCGTAGATTTTTACTAAACCTTCTCTGATAAAATCCCAGTCACGGCTGTCGTAAGATGTTTTTTCCCATAAAGTATTATTTCCGTTTTTGTCTTTTATGGGAGTAGACCAGGTGAAGTTCAGCAGGTCATTATACGAAACCGATAACTTTACTTCACGGCCATGATTTTTCAGGTAATGACGTAAATTGTCATTTATAGGATACATAGGCTTCTTTCTCGAAGGTTTATCACCTTCATTGAGTTCTACATCGTTATTCTTTTCGCTAAAATTCATTTGATAAAGTGAGAATTGATTCTAAGTTCGTACAATTTGTTCGTAAAGTTTTTTAAAATATGCCGGAGCTTTTAATAAGCGACTTCCATACCAGCTAAACATTTCTCCATCTGCCAATATTATTGCTGGAGTTGGTAAATGAATTTGCAACTCATCAATATGTTTTTGTTTAAATGGAAATGGTTCGGAAGAAAGGATAATTAAATCAGGGTTCTTCTTTTTCAATTCTTCAATCGTTACTTCTGGATATCTTGTTGTATTGGCATACATATTTTTAAACCCTGCTGCTTCAAGCATAAAATGAATAAAAGTATCTCCGCCAGCAGTCATATATGGCTTTTGCCAAATAAGATAGATTACTTGTAAATTGGTGTTTGAATTTTGAAGTAGAGCGAAGTTTTCTTTTATGTTACTGATTATATTCTTCGCCTTATTTTCTTTATTGGTGATGAGTCCAATTTGCTCAATCATTTCATATGCATCAATAAGATTATTTACATCACTGACCCAGACAGGGTAATGCTTTTCCAACTCTTCGATCTGTTCTTTTACATTTTCTTCTTTGTTGGCAATAATAAGGTCAGGCTTTAAAGCATGAATAGTTTCAATAATCAATTGCTTCGTGCCACCAACTCTTGTTTTGCTGCGAAACCATTCATCAGGATGCACACAAAACTTAGTAATGCCAACAACTTCATCTGAAAGGCCAAGATCAGCCAGTAATTCTGTTTGCGACGGTACAAGGGAAATAATCCGCTTTGGATAAGCGTCAATAAATGTGGTTCTTCGGGTTTGGTCTTTAAAAACGGGCATGCAGAAATTTACTGCAAATTTTGGAATTGGAAAAAAGTAAGGAAAATTGTAAGGATAGGAGGTTTAATCGGTTCACCATGCCTCCTGCTAATTTTTGTTAGCAGGAGGGTTCCGGACTTTGAATCTTTTCATTGGATTTGGACACGGTGATTCTTTGCCCGCCCGGATGACTCCGGTCGGACGGGGTTCTTCTTCAAGGATGTTTGGACTTCGAACGGTTTTTCAAGGATCTGGTCTTCTTTTGTCCGCCCGGATGACTCCGGTCGGACGGGGTTTTTCAATCGGACTTTGGACTTTTCGGTTTTCCTAGGAATTGGTTTCGGTTTTGTTAATTGGACGTTGTTATTGGATGATTGGAAGACAAAAATAATTGGCAAACCTTTAATATTATAGAGCAAAACAACCCTATTTTATTACGACGGTATTTACCACATTTTACGTATTCCGGACATTTGAAAATGGGTGATAATGCATAGTTTGAATCGTAGATATACTATAAATTAACTCCGATAACGGTTCCGGAGTTGATTAAAATCAATGAATAGCCGTATTGTTCACTAATTGCCAAGTGCCTGTATAACATCATACTTGGTTACAATATGAAAATTGCCTGCTTCATCTTTCGCTAATACAGCACCATTTTCCTTGTTGATGAGGCTGCGAAGCTTCTCTATTGGAGTATCAAATGATACTAACGGGAAAGATGGCTCTACTACTTCCTCTACTTTGGAGTTTTTTATCTCTGGATTGTTGAATATTTTTTGAAACAGACCACTTTCACTAATAGCACCCATCGGTCCACTGCCATTCATTACAGGAATCTGATCAATGTCAAATTTTTTCATCAATTCAACAGCTTCTAATACAGTTTGTGAAAGTTCAACCGTAATTAATCGTTTTGTATTTCTGGAACTAACAACATCTTTGAATGTCTTTACATCCAAAAATCCTCTTTCAATCATCCATTGGTCATTATAAATTTTACCAACATAACGACTACCATGATCATGGAAAATACAAACAGTAACATCATCTTTTTTCAGCTTGTCTTTTAATTGTATTAACCCTTGGATACAACTACCGGCACTGTATCCACAAAAAATTCCTTCTTCTTTCGCCAGTTTTCTTGCCATTACTGCACCATCTTTATCTGTTACCTGTTCAAAATAATCGATAATAGACATATCATAATTCTTCGGAACAAAATCTTCGCCAAATCCTTCGCTAATGTAAGGATGCACTTCATTCATATCTATTTCGCCAGTGCGATAATATTTTGTCAATAATGAACCGTACACATCTATTGCCCAAATTTGTATGTTTGGATTCTTTTCTTTCAGGAATTGAGCAGTTCCTGTAATGGTGCCACCAGTTCCGGCGGTGCAAACAAGATGTGTAATCTTTCCATCTGTTTGTTTCCATATTTCAGGGCCAGTTGTTTCATAATGTGCCAAACGATTTGCAAGATTATCATATTGGTTCATATGATAGGAGTTAGGTACTTCTTTTGCTAATCTTGCAGCTACGCTGTAATAACTTTTTGGATCATCCGGTGCAACGTTGGTAGGACAAACAATAACTTCGGCGCCTACGGCTTTTAAAATATCAGCTTTTTCTTTCGATTGTTTTTCAGTGGTAACGAAAATACATTTATAGCCTTTTACAATTGCTGCCAGTGCCAAACCCATTCCGGTGTTTCCACTGGTGCCCTCAATGATGGTGCCGCCGGGTTTTAATTTCCCTTCTTTCTCTGCTACTTCCACCATTTTCAATGCCATGCGATCTTTAATGGAATTACCAGGGTTGAAATAATCAACTTTTGCCAATACTAACCCGGGAACATCTTTAGTGATTTTATTCAACTTAATAAGTGGCGTATTGCCAATAGTTTCTAATATATTGTTTTTAATATCCATTGCAATTATTTAGGTGGCAAAGTTAAGTTTTTCAGGTGAGGAGGTTTTGAGAAATACTAGATATAGTGTATAGGCTATTTATAGACTTATTTATTAGGAATATAGATTTGAACACGGATTTGATAGATTAGACGGATTAACACACCTGCCCGCCTGAACGACTCAGTCGGGCAGGTGTGTTAATCCGTCAAATCAGTGTCATCCGTGTTCTCTTTTTATTTTTATTTTTCATTCTGGTAATGTAATCAGAAAAAAAACCCTTCTGCAATTTGAAGGGTTTTACCGGACTCAATACTAATAAAAGCATCAAGCTTCTTTACGAAATGCTTTTCTTTTTGTGTTTAAATAATTATCTAGCAAAAACAATCCCAGTATTACATTAATCATCATGAACACATTCACCAATGTATTATTGAAAAATTTACTAAAACCTATCTTGTTTATATTTTTCGAAATGCTGCTTTCTGTTCCACTTGTCCACTCCATTTGTCCAAAACCATAAATCAAAAATCCAACCATTAATGCGATAAAGAAAAAACCTATACCCCATATTATTTTGTTATTAATATAAGATTTTGTTGCCGGAGCAATCTGCAGCTTCGAAATTTGTTCCATTACATTTTTACTGAACCGCATTGATGGTGCTTCCAATTCGGAAGACTTCAGCAAATCATTTACCTGCAAGAGTTCATTGTACTTTGCTTTCCAGCTAGCATCGGTTTCCAGTAATTTTTGAATTACAGTTTTTTCATCTGTTGTTACAGAACCGTCAATAAAATTCCAGAGACGAAGCTCCATTCCTTCATTTCCTGAAGGTGAGTTTAAATTATTATCCGTCATGTTACGCCTCCTTTCATTTAGTAAATTTTAAAAATCAATTTAGTTAATTCAGCCTAAGTTCTCCTTTAGAGCCTGTCCCGATTTTTTCGGGAGGACAGGGGCTATAAATTTCCTACTTCTTCCACAAAATATGTTTCCATTTTCTCTTTTAATCTTGTTCTAGCTCTATGCAGTCTTACTTTAGCTGCATTTACTTCTATTCCCAATACCTGTGCCGTTTCTTCCAGCGATTGTTCTGCTTTATAGAACAACGTAATTACTTCTGCATCTGCAGGGTTTAACAAAGCAATTGCTTCATTCACCATGGAAACTCTTGATTTCTGTTCTACCAAATTTGCTCTCATCCCAGAATCCAGGTTATCGGCTATTTCAAACACCTTCTCATTATCCAACGAATGAATATCTAACTTCTTTTTTCTCAAAAAACTGATGCAGGTATTATTGACGATGGTATAAAGCCAGGTGGTAAACTTAGCGGCTCCCCGAAAATCAGCCAGGTATTTATATGCCTTAATAAATACATCCTGCGCCACTTCTTCTGCATCCTCTCTGCCTTTCACAATCCGCAGACAAAGTGTAAAAACATAGTTTTGGTAGCGGCTCACCAGCACAGCATAAGCCTGTTGGTTACCATTTAGCACTTCGCTAATGATTTCATTATCATTCAGTCCGGTAGACATTCATTTAGTAAGACTACATGATAATTGATTAGGTTACAGTACAAAATACGACAATTTGAAGCTATGTTATATAAAGATATGGCTCAGAACAGGCCTGTAACCTAATTTCACCTGCCGTAGTCTTATTAGTTGTAAGCTGGTTAAAAAAATAGTTCTTTAAAGGTGTAACCAGATTTAAAACCATGTTGTCTGATAAAACAACAAGAAAACAAATTAATAAAAATAAATTTACAGTTATGGATGCAGGAGAAGTTTTAATACCCGTTACCATGTTTGCAGGTGGATTTGCCATGATATTTGGCATCTATTATCTGAAAACCCGCCAGAATCTGGCGATGATAGAGAAGAATATGAATCCTAAAGAGTTTGCCAACCGACCAGCTCCTTATAAAAATCTGAAATGGGCATTGTTACTGATTGGGGCAGGTGTTGGATTATTTTTAGCTTATCTGATGGACAACTATATGTTGCCTGCTGAGATAAATAAATTTGGCAATCACGGAGATAAAAATGTTCCTATATATTTTGCTCTAATAGCAATCGGCGGCGGGTTAGGTTTATTTGGTTCCTACAAAATGGAAAAGAAATGGTGGGATGATAATAAAGAGAAGGAATAATTTAGTAATCCACAATTTAGATAAAAATGCTGCCTTGCAAAATCAAGTCAGCATTTTTATTTTACATCATTTCTATTGCTCGTTTAATTGCTGCATCTTCATTATTCATTACTTGATAAAAGCCATCGTTTCTCCATTTGTACCTAGCTAATAGAGCTTTTAATCTTTGTTGGAGCAAATTCTTTTCCTGGAGAGAAAGTTTGCTAAAATCATAAGAACCGTTTGCTGTTTTTACAAGTTTATTCCATAGTCCAATAGCATCGAACCCTTGCGTATAATCATGTGCTGTTTTATATTGAGCAAGCTGCTGTTTGTTTTCGATGTAATATTGATAAACGATATTGCTGATATTTGTTTCTGTCAACAATCTCACTATTTTTCGTTGAGAAAAACTGGTGTCTAATGGAACAAAGAAGTTTGGAATAATACCTTCGCCACCATACAACGTATCCTTACAACTTGTCATAAATCTTTTACCATCTGTATGCAATCTTATGGAATCGGCAGAAAGTAATTCGCCACTATTAAAACGTTCCCACAATTCATCCATATAGACTTTCTTCCCATTTTCATAAGATCGTTGAATGCTTCTTCCTAATGGAGTATAATATCTCGCAACGGTTAATCTGATTGCAGAGCCATCACTCAGTGGATATTGTTCCTGTACTAAGCCCTTACCAAAAGTGCGACGGCCAATTATTGTTGCCCTGCACCAGTCCTGTAATGCACCTGCTAATACTTCGCTGGCACTAGCAGACAATTCATCTACCAATAATACTAGCTTGCCTTTTTCAAATAAGCCTGGTCTTTTGCTGCGATACTCTCTTTTTTTATTGTTTACGCCGGATGTATAGACGATAAGTTTGTCGCCATCTAAAAATTCATCCGCCATATCAACAGCTTCATTCATAAAGCCGCCGCCATTACCCCGCAGATCATAAATCAGACTTTGCAATCCTTGTTTTTGCAAATTTTCCATTGCCTGCATAAACTCTTCATAACTGTTTTCTGTAAACTTATTCAACTTTATATAACCGGTAG
>JBDSUW010000031.1:0-35262 GCA_039927535.1 Chitinophagaceae bacterium
CGACCATCTTGCCAATTTTGCTTACGGCAACCTGCTATTTATTACCTATGAGCATTTTCCTGAAATGCATGATGTGTTTAAACGTTTCGCCAGAGTCTTCGAACAAACCTATACCCGTTTTCTCGATTTGCAAAAAGCAGAAGCACAGGCAAGAGAAGCAACCATTGAAGCAGCATTAGAAAGTGTAAGAGCAAGTTCAATGGCCATGCATAATTCGGAAGATCTAAAAAAAGTGGTTAAAACTTTATCTGATAAACTTATTCATATTGGGCTTTCTCTGGATGGAGCCCTAATTTTCTTTTTTGAAAAAAAGAAAAAAAGTTTTCATTACTGGATTGCTAATAACACATTGCCTGCTCCTATACAAATCGACATGCCATACGATGAGGCTATTCAAAATAATCCTATTATTAGCGATTATTGGAAGGCAATTGAAACAGGTCAAGACTTTATTAATAAATCATATGGGGGTAAAGTAAAGGATGATTATTTCCGCTTTGCTGCCAGAAACAATGAATCAAAAATTCCAGAAGCAGTAAGAAAATTCCATCTGGAGGTAGAAAATTTGACGATTAGTTTAGCTGCCGGAAAAAATTCGCTTGTGGGCATTAATAGCTGGTCTGGAAAGTCTATTTCTCAACAGGATTTTAAGGTTTTAAAAAGATTTGCAAAAGTATTTGAACAAGCCTATACCCGTTTTCTCGATTTGCAAAAAGCAGAAACACAGGCAAGAGAAGCAAAAATAGAATCAGCATTGGAAAGAGTAAGAGCCCGAGCATTGGCCATGCAGGAGCCGGATGAATTGAAAGATGTAGCAGCAGTATTAAGACATGAAATGGGATTGCTGGGTGTGGAAGAACTGGAGACTTGCAGTATTTATATTAAAGATATAAATACTGAAAAAGCAGAATGCTGGTATGCATTGAAAGAAGTACGTTCCACCGAGAATCGATTAGTGAATGATCATTTTGCATTGGATTTGAATGAGACATGGGTAGGCAGAGAGATGCTTCAGTTTTATAATGCACCCGAAAAGCAAATTTCAATTGTAATGCAGGGAATCAACCGCAAAGAATGGATTAACTATTGCGAGGAAAAATCAGTTCCCTTACGTGGATATTATGGGGAGGAGTTACTTGCAAGAACATATCATTTATATAAATTTTCTTATGGCGCTATTGGTGCTGCAGCTGTGGCTGATATATCCATTGAAAGTTGGGGCTTATTAAAAAAAGCGGCTTCAGTTTTTTCTTTGGCATATTCACGGTTTAAAGATTTGACACAATCCAGAACAGATTTAATAAATTTAAAAGAAGAAAAGAAAAGAGCTGAAGATGCACTCACCAACTTACAAGCTGCTCAAACACAATTGGTGCAATCAGAAAAAATGGCGAGCCTTGGCGAACTCACTGCAGGCATAGCACATGAAATTCAAAACCCGTTAAACTTCGTTAATAATTTTAGTGAAGTTAGTAAAGAGTTGCTGGACGAAATGAGAGAAGCCATAGAGAAAGGTAATACAGAAGATGCAAAAGAAATTATGAATGATGTTATTCAGAATTTAGAAAAAATAAATCATCATGGTAAACGGGCAGATGGTATTGTAAAGGGAATGCTTCAACACAGCCGCAGCAGTAGCGGTGTAAAAGAACCTACTGATATCAATGCGTTGGCAGATGAATATGTACGTCTTTGTTATCATGGCTTGCGGGCAAAGGATAAATCGTTTAATGCAACAATCAAAACAGATTTTGACGAATCGATTGAAAAAATAAATGTCATTCCGCAGGATATTGGAAGGGTGGTATTGAATTTACTGACCAATGCTTTTTATGTGGTAAATGAAAAAAAGCATCAGTATCCTGAATTAGATTATGAACCTACTGTTACAATAAAAACATCTTCGATTCACCCCCCTTCGGGGAGTCGGAGTATTCAAGTAAAAGTCTCTGACAATGGGGGCGGCATTCCTCAAAAAATACTGGAAAAAATCTTTCAACCTTTCTTTACCACTAAACCAACGGGCCAGGGAACAGGATTAGGTTTAAGCCTGAGTTATGATATTATTACCAAAGGACATAACGGAGAATTAAAAGTAGAAACGAAAGTCGCAGATCCCGGCTCTTCCGGGAAAGGGGAAGGGTCAACATTTATAATTCATTTGCCTTTATAAAACAGTAAATTATATGGATGCTTCAAAAGAACAATTACTCAACGATACATATAAAAAGTTCATGGACATTACTTTGAATTTGGTTGAGTCAGATGAAATATTTGATGAAATTGTTGACAAGGATTTAATTGGATTTGGAACAGCAATCGATGAAAAAATATTTTCACTTGCTGATTATCGTACGATGATGCTGGCACAGAGAGAACAAAGTAAGAATTTGGAAATACAGTTCAAAGTAAATCCTGCTAAGCATCAGATAACTCCTACAGAAAATGCTGCTGTTTTTGCAGATGAAATTAATATTGAAATAAAGGTGGGTAATGAAACAGTAGAAATGTATATGCGTTTTTCTGCTGTGTTAGAATATCGCAAAGACAAGTGGATGTTAATTCACTTTCATGGTTCAAAGCCTGAATATGTAGAAAGCGAAAAAGACACCTTTGGAATAGAAGACTGGAAACAAAAAAATGCAGCACTGGAAAAAAAGGTGGCAGAAAAAACCGCAGAGCTTCAAAAATCATTAAATGATTTAAAAGCTACACAAACACAACTAATTCAATCAGAAAAAATGGCAAGCCTTGGGGAACTAACCGCAGGTATTGCACATGAGATACAGAATCCGCTGAACTTCGTCAATAATTTTTCAGAAGTAAATAAGGAGTTAGTAGATGAATTGCAACAAGAATTGAAAGCCGGAAAAATTGATGATGCAATTGAAATATCAAATGATATAAAAGCTAACGAAGAAAAAATAAATCACCACGGCAAAAGAGCCGATGCCATTGTAAAAGGAATGCTACAACACAGCCGTAGCAGCAGTAGTGTGAAAGAACCAACTGATATCAATACATTATGTGATGAATATTTACGATTGAGTTATCATGGTTTAAGGGCAAAGGATAAAAACTTCAATGCCACATTGAAAACTGATTTTGATATTTCAATCGGCAACATCAATATCATTCCGCAGGATATTGGAAGAGTGGTATTAAATTTATTGACGAATGCGTTTTATGCTGTCAATGAAAAGAAAAAACAAAGCAGCAATGATTATGAACCAACTGTTACAATAGCAACAACTTCCATTCAGCCCCCTTTAGGGGGTCGGAGTATTCAAATAAAGATATCTGATAATGGGGGTGGCATTCCTCAAAAAGTAGTAGATAAAATCTTTCATCCATTCTTTACTACCAAACCCACAGGTCAGGGAACGGGATTGGGTTTATCATTGAGTTATGATATAATTACAAAAGGGCATGGTGGAGAATTAAAAGTGGAGACAAATGAAGGCGAAGGGTCAACATTTATTATTCAATTACCAACAGCTTAATCCAAATAATGAAGCCTCTATTAAAAATATGTTTGTTTTTGTTGCTTCCTGTTTTTGCGATGACGCAGCAGAACCCTTATGCAGAAAGCTGGAGCGATAAACAAATTGATAGTTTACGAATAATATTACAGCATACTTCAAATGATACGGTACGCATGAGGATATCGAGAAGTATGGGATGGTATTACCAGGAAAGGAACAGGGATAGCAGTTTATACTTTCATGAACAGGAACTTACACTGTCCCGAAAATTGAAATTAAAATTGTGGGAAGCTGATGCACTTGACCAGGCAGGTTGGGTTTTGTCTCAATTGAAAAACTACCCTCTCTCCCTGCAATATTTTTTAGATGCAATTAAAATTGCTGAAAACCCCGACTGCGAAAAAAATATCTGGCAGCCAGGTATTTTTGCTGAAGAGAAAAATCCTTCAACTGCCCGGTTAACTGTGTATGGCTTTATTTATAATGACATGTCTCAGTTATATAAAGCCATTGGTAATGATGAGAAGGGATTATCCAGTTTATTACAATCGCTGAAAATTGGGGAATCTATAAACAATTATACAATGCTATCAACTGTGTCGGTAAACTTAGCCGAAATCTACCTTAAAATTAATAAACAGGATTCCGCCCTGTTCTATGCACAAAGGGCTGTGGAATACATGGATACATCCGGATATAGTACCTATACAGGATATGCTTTCGCTATATATGGATATGTTTATCTAAAGCAGAACAACTATCCCTTAGCTAAAGAATATTTTGAAAAATCTGTTTTTGAAAATAAAAAGCAAAGCAACAAAACAGGATTGCCATATTCTTATCTCGGTTTAGCAGACCTGTTTAAGGCAACCGGAAAACCCGATTCAAGTATTTATTATACAAAAAAAGCCTTGGCTGATTATCGCAACGTTGGTTTACTGGCTGGAGTCAATAACTGCTATGCTTCTCTCTATTCACTGTATAAACTCACTGGTAATAATGACAGTGCTTTCCAATACATACAACTTTACAAGATTTTAAATGATAGCTTAAACCTGACAGAAAAAGAAAAAATAAATGAATACCAGGATGTAGGATTCAATGAAAAAATAAAGATGCAGGAACTGCAGAATGAACAAACCCGGAGAGAGAACAGCTTTAGGACTTATTTGTTGCTTACAGGTATCGGCGTATTTATGCTGATTGCTTTTTTATTATATAGAAATAACCGCAACAGGAGGAAAGCCAACGAGCTTCTTCAAAAGCAAAAGGAAGAAATTGAGATACAGAAAAGAAATGTAGAAGGAACATTGAGCGAATTAAAAGCTACACAAACCCAACTTATTCAATCTGAAAAAATGGCCAGCCTTGGCGAACTCACTGCCGGCATCGCCCATGAAATTCAAAACCCTCTAAACTTTGTAAACAATTTTAGTGAAGTAAGCAATGAGTTGATTGATGAAATGAATGTTGAGTTAGATAAAGGCGATATTGAAGAAGCAAAAGTAATTGCAGGAGATGTAAAAAGTAATCTTGAAAAAATAAACCATCACGGCAAAAGAGCCGATGCCATAGTAAAAGGCATGCTGCAGCACAGCCCTAGCAGCAGTGGTGTAAAAGAGCCAACAGATATCAACGCCTTGTGTGATGAATATTTACGATTGACTTATCATGGTTTAAGAGCAAAAAACAAATCGTTCAATGCTACTATGAAAACTGATTTTGATAACTCAATCGGCAACATCAATATTATTCCGCAGGATATTGGAAGAGTCATTTTAAATTTACTCACTAATGCATTTTATGTGGTAAATGAAAAAAAGCATCAGCATCCTGAATTAGATTATGAACCTACTGTTACAATAAAAACAACTTCCATTCACCCCCCTTCGGGGGGTCGGAGCATTCAAATAAAAGTCTCTGACAATGGGGGCGGTATTCCTCAAAAGCTTTTAGATAAAATCTTCCAACCTTTCTTTACCACCAAACCTACCGGGCAGGGAACCGGATTGGGACTGAGTTTGAGTTATGATATTGTAACAAAAGGGCATAGTGGTGAATTAAAAGTAGAAACAAAAGAGGCCCGCCCGGATGACCCGGTCGGACGGGGAGAGGGCACAACATTTATTATTTCATTACCAATCAATAATAACTGATGAAACTTACTAAAAGACTGGAAGCAGAAGTCACTAAAGTCTACGATACCTGGCTGCACAGTTATCTGAACGGCGATATAAAAACCTATGATTCTTTCCTGGATAAGGATTATCATTTTATCGGGTCTACCGATAATGAAGACTTTTTAAACAGGAAACAAACTACAAAGTTTTTTAAAACTACAGCAGATCAGCTTGCAGGTAAGTGTCAGATAAAAAACAATATCCGCATCATTGAGCAATTCGATGACCTTGTTTTTATAACAGAAAGGTTTGATGCAAGTTTTCTTATCGAAAAAAAATGGATTTATTATGGGAAATTCAGGTTTTCATCTGTTATGCATAAAAAAGCAGAGGGCTGGCGATTTATTTATCAGCATTTTTCCATGCCCGATTCAAAAGCACAGGATGGTGAAACGTTGGGGGCAGAACAGGTTAGTAAAGAAAACCAGGAATTAAGAGATGCAATAAAAAGAAGAACTGCTGAACTGGAAGAAAAAAACCGTGAACTGGAAATTGAAACTTCTTTGGAGAAAGTAAGAGCTGTAGCAATGGGCATGCATAAGCCCGATGATATGCTGAGTGTTTGCAAAACAATGTACCATGAATTAAAGTCGCTTGGATTTGATGAATTAAGGAATGCCATGATTCATTCTTTTCCCAAAGAAAAAAATTACTTTATTAATTATGATTACTCACCAAAGACCGAAGGCCAGGTAGCCCAGATTCCTGTTAAAGGCAACGCTTCAATAGAAAAATTCGTAAAAGCAATCCGCAAATCTGCCAATGCTTTTCATCACCTTATAGTAAAAGGAAAGGAACTCAAGGAATGGATTGCATTTAGAAAAGCCAATAAAGAGCCCAATGACCCAAGGCTTAATAAAATAGATTCATTACACTATTACAATTACTCCGTTGGCACCAGCGGAATAGGTATATCAACATACAGACCTGTTACAAAAGAGAAACAGGAACTGCTACAACGGTTCAGAAATGTATTTCAACTAGCTTATCAGCGATACACCGATATAACGCTGGCAGAAGCACAAGTAAGAGAAGCGCAAATTGAAGCCGGCTTAGAAAGAGTTCGTTCCAGAAGTTTGGCCATGCACAATACTGCCGAATTACAAGACGTCATACACACCGTACATAAGGAATTACTCAAATTAAATATTGCCATTAATGGAGGTTCATTTATTGCTATTAATAGTGATATTGAAACAACACTCCGCTGCTGGGGATCGGGAGGTACAGCCGACACTACAGAAGAAATACATATTCCGCTTTATAAAAAACCATTTTGTACAAATCTTATAAACAAAATAAAAAAAGGTCCGGAATTTTTCACCGAAGAATACACACAGAAGGAGAAAAAAGATTTTTTCACATTTTTATTTAAACATCAACCTTGGTCGAAGCTCAATGCTAAACAGAAAAAAGAAACCCTTTCAAGTCCGGGAGGATACACCCGATCCTGCTATGTATCTCAACATACCAGCATTTTTATTATCAACCATTTTGGTGAAATATTTTCAGCGGCTGATAATGATATTCTCAAACGCTTTGGTAAAGTCTTTGAACAAACCTATACCCGTTTTCTCGATCTGCAAAATGCAGAAGCAAGTGCCAGAGAGGCAAAGATTGAAGCATCGTTAGAAAGAATGCGATCAAGAAGTATGGGCATGCATAAAAGTGATGAACTGGCTGCTGTCGTCGGGATGATAGATTCGGAAATACATGGATTAGGAATTGAAACGCATGGATCACAAATAATTACCGATTTTGCCCATCCGCACCAGGGGTTAAACTCTTGGTTTGCTAATAAGGAGCTGGGCACTATAGAAAAATATTATGTTCCATTTTTAGATCATCCTGTTGCCCTAAAATTCATTGAAGCCTGGGAAAATGGAATTGATTTTTATACCGAGAATATTTCAAAAACAGAAAAAAATAAGTATTTCAAATTATTATATAAATACTCAGATTTTAAAAAGACTCCAAAGGATAGACAAGAATTTATCTTAAATAAACCTGGCTGGGTAAGAGCAACTGCGATCTCCAGCAATTCTCTTTTGGTATTTCAACGTTTCAATAGTTCGGAATTTACGGAAGCAGAAAAAGAGATTATTATTCGATTCGGAAAAGTTTTCGAGCAAACCTTTACCCGTTTCCTCGATTTACAAAAAGCAGAAGCACAGACCAGAGAAGCACAGATTGAAACAGCATTGGAAAAAGTTCGTTCCCGATCTTTAGCCATGCATACCAGTGGGGAACTTGGTGAAATTATTACCGTTGTGTTGAATAATTTACAGGAGTTGGGCTATATAATTGATGAGGGAGCAGCAGCTCACCTGGCCATATTTTCAGAGGGTACAAAAGATTTTGTTCAATGGTCTGCAGATCCGGCACTTTCATCCCCGGTGAGGTCCTTTATTCCATACACAGATCTCCCCATACTAACAGACTTTCTGGATGCTAAAAAGCAAGGGCTTGACTTTTTTGCTAAAATTTATCCTTATGATGAAAAAAATACCTGGTTCAAATACGCCTTTGAGCATTCTGATCTCAGGCATCTCCCCGGGGATTTAAAACACATTCTACTTCAGAGTAAAACATATGCACATTCTATTGCTTTCGAGAAAAATTCTGCGATTATCATAAACAGTATTACGGGCAATCAACTTTCGGAGAATCAAATCAATATTTTAAAACGATTTTCCAAAGTTTTTGAACAGGCTTATATCCGTTTTCTCGATCTGCAAAAAGCAGAAGCACAAACAAGAGAGTCGCAAATAGAATTAGGATTAGAAAGAGTGAGAGCAAGGGCAATGGCTATGCAACATTCAGATGAGTTAAAAGAACTGATTGGAACAGTCTATTCAGAATTATCCAAATTGAATATTTCGCTAGACCGTTGTCTGATTTGGGTAATGAATAGTGAAGACTACTCTACAAAATTATGGATGGCCAGTGCAGGATCATTGCCAGTAAGTTTTTATGTGCCTTATCATGAAAACCCACCTTACCTCTCCTTTGTAAAAGGATGGAAAGAAAGAAACACAAAATGGGAGTATGATCTGGGAGGGCAAATAAAAAAAGATTGGGATGAATTTGTATTTAACAATACAGAAATGAAGTACCTGCCCGAGGCTGTTAAAAAAGGAATGCAGGCATCAGAAAGAATTATTATTGCGGGTTCATTCCAGAAATTTGGTTGTTTGCAAACCGCCGGGCCTGAAACTTTAAAAGAAGAACAGTTTGAAGTTTTGAATCGCTTTGCCCAGGTATTCGATTCAACCTATACCCGTTTTAATGATTTGCAAAAAGCAGAGGCACAAGCAAGAGAAGCAAAGATTGAAGTTTCATTGGAGAGAGTAAGAAGCCGGGCAATGGCCATGCACAAAACAGATGAATTGCTCGATGCCGGAGAACTTGTATACAAAGAGTTAACCGGGCTTGGCATTACAAGTATGGCTGTTTCATACGCTTTTGTAAACGAGGAGGAAAAAAATGCCTTATACTACGGCATCAACCCAGTGGATGGCAAAATTCCACCAGTCCCTTTTGTATTTCCTCACACAGAAACAGAAGAAATGCTTTCCGTTTTGAAAAGTTGGAAAAAACAGGAAGCTTTTAAGATGATTGAATTGGATAAAGAAGCTACGCTGAAACATCAAACCTGGGTTGGAGAGCATATAGAAACAACTTTTGCAAAAAACAATATTCCTTTTTCTGTGGATGAGTTTTTGGCAGTATCGCCACAAACTGCGGTGATATATACCTTCCATTTTACCCAAGGATATATATTTATTATTGGTGAAGAACGTTTATCAGTGATGCAGGAAGAAATGCTGTTGCGATTCACCAAAGTTTTTGAAATGACCTATCGCCGTTTCCTCGATCTGCAAAAAGCAGAAGCGCAGGCTAGGGAAGCACAGATAAACCTGGCCATTGAAAGAGTAAGGGCAAGAGCTTTAGCTATGTTCAAATCAGATGAAATTCTGGAAGTAGTTTTTAAGCTGAAAGAGGAAGTAATGAATTTAAATATCCCAGGTGTTGCAGCGGCTACCATTCATTTGAAAGAAAAAGATGGTATGCACCGGATGTGGGACCTTTCTTCTGCCGAGCAGGATGGAGGAAGTATGCACATTCCTTCAGATATCAGTTACAAACTAGAAGATACGGACCCAAACCTTTTTATTAGAAAAATTTGGGAAAATACTCAACAATATTTCCTGGTAAAGCAAGATAGAAAAGATTTAAAAATAACAACCGCCTGGTTAAGGAGCAACGGAAACTTTAAGGAAGCTGATGAAGCTGACCAGTTTCTCGATGCTATTGATTTTACATTTATTTATCACCCAACAATTCAGCTAAATAACGGTCGCATGTCAATAGACTTGCTCGACCAACCTCCACCAGAGGAGATGGAATCTGTTTTGACGAAAATGGGTGCAGCATTTGATCTGGCCTATAAGCGTTTTGAAGATCTGAAAAATTCGGAAGCACAATTAAGAGAAGCAGAAGTAGAACTGGCATTAGAAAGAGTAAGATCGCAAGCCATGGCGATGCAAAAATCATCCGACCTGTTGGACATTGTGGTTACCATGCGAAATGAGTTTACCCGACTCGGACATGAAGCCCATTATTTCTGGCACATGATGTGGCTGCCCGATAAATACGAGAAGGCGATGACTTCCGGCGACGGCACCAAGATTGGTTTTGTGATGGAGCTTCCAAGACATATCCATGGCAACATTCCGCTGCTGGCTAAATGGGAAGAAAGCAAAGAGCCAACCGTTGTCTATGCAATGAATGTAGAAGAAGCACTGGATTATGTCGACAAAATGGTTTCCCTTGGCGATTTTAAAAACATAGATCCGCAGGCACCAAGCCATGATGATATCCGGCATATCGACGGACTAACTTTTATTATGGCAAGAACTACACATGGAGAAATCGGATTCAGTTTACCCGGTGTAGTAGAAAATCCCCCAAAAGAAGACCTCGATATTCTCGTACGTTTTGCCGGAGCATTTGATATTGCTCATCGTCGTTTTCTTGATTTGCAAAAATCAGAAGCACAGTCCAGAGAGGTTCAAATAGAATTAGCATTAGAAAAAGTGCGGAGCCGTTCCATGGGTATGCAAAAAAGTGAAGAGTTGAAAGAAGCCATAAAAATTGTCTATCAGCAAATCAAGCATCTAAAAATTAATCTTGATCATGCAGGGTTTGTTATTGACTATACACCGAAAGGTGATTGGCATTTCTGGATTGCGGATGAGCAGGATATTCCTTCTAAAATAACGCATCCGTATTTTGAGTCGGTTTGGGCAAATCAATTTAATGATGCAAAAGAAAAAGGACAAGACTTCTTTGCCACCCATTTAAATTATGAAGAAAAGAACAAATTTTATAATGAGCTTTTATCACATGTTCCCGGGTTGCCGGAAGCATCAAAAGATTTTTATTTAAGCTGCCCGGGCCTTGCAGCATCAACCGTGTTGTTAAATAATGTTTCTCTCTACATCGAAAATTTTTCGGGAACTCCTTATACGGATGAAGATAATGCCATACTGATGCGGTTTGGAAAAGTATTCCAGCAAACCTATACCCGTTTTCTCGATCTGCAAAAAGCAGAAGCCTCAGCGAAAGAAGCACAGATAGAAGCAGCATTAGAAAGAGTTAGAAGCCGTTCGTTGGCTATGCATAAAAGCGATGAGCTGCAGGAAGTAATTGAAACCGTTTTTGATCAAATATTAAAACTCGGCGTATTGGCCGATGTTGCAAACTTTATCATATTTAACCAGCAAAACAAAGACGTCAATTGTTGGATAGCCTCGCCAAACCTAAAAATTAACAGGAGTTGGCATATGCCATACCCGGATATCTATCCTTCGAATGCAGTATTTATAGAAAAAGAAAAGGGCAATGATTCCTTTAGTACAAGTTGCTCATTTGAGCAAAAGAACGCATTCTTTAATTGGGCGTTTGAACATTCGGATTTCAAATACTTTCCTGATGAACAGAAGCAATTTGTGTTAGAAAGCAAATGCTGGACGACCTCCTATGCATGGGTGAAACATACTGGCATTCAGCTAAGCAGCTATTCACGGGAATCATTTGCTGAAAATGAAAACGAAATACTAAAACGCTTTGCCCGGGTTTTTGAACAATCATATATCCGCTTCCTCGATCTGCAAAAAGCAGAAGCACAGGTAAGAGAAGCGAAGATAGAATCAGCATTGGAAAGAACCCGAACACAGAGTATGATTATGCAACATTCAAAAGAGTTGGATGATACACTACGGGTTTTTCACGAACAGGTTCAATTGCTTGGTATCAATTCAGCATTTTCTTATTTATGGCTGCCGGATGAAGTCAATGAGAAACATAAATTCTGGGCAATCTGGCAAGAAAGTTTAAATGAACTAATTGTTTTTAAAAATAAAGCTATTAATTATCAGCTTGACAGAAATGAGCCAGCCACTAAGCAATGCCTTATTGATTGGAAAAGCGATGAAAATGTTTTTTCATACGCCGTACTACCGGAAGGAGTAGAAAATTACTTTGCCGCCTGGGCAGCTTTGTTTGAGGGAGCAGAAAAATTTAAACCGGAAAATTTTTCCGGCGGATTATATTATGTAGAAGCCTTTATGAAATATGGCTGCTTTGGTGTAATGGTAGAAACCGATTTAAGTGAAGACGAAAAAAAATTGCTTGGCCGCTTCGCTGTTGAATTTGAACGTACCTATACCCGTTTTCTCGACCTGCAAAAAGCAGAAGCACAGGCAAGAGAAGCACAGATTGAAGCGGCATTGGAAAGAGTTCGTTCTCAATCCATGGGTATGCAAACCAGTAAAGACCTCGGCAATGTTACCACTGCTATGTTTGAGCAACTACGATTGTTGGGTGGCGACTTATTTGCAACAGGAATTGTTTTTTGCGATAAGTATGAAAATCATGTGGAGCAATGGCACAGTCTTCCACATGCAGGAATGATAAGCCCGTTCATAGTACCTGTCAATCTTGATTATATTCATCAATACAGATATGATGAATGGAAAAAAGGCACCGAATTGTTTTCAATAGAAATTCCCGGAGATTTTATTGAACAACACTTCAATGATATTTTTAATCTACCATCTGCACAAGTAGTGCTCAAGGAGTTTGTAGCGAATAATACGCCTATGCCGGCAACACCTCCATGGGAAATTGATTATGGTGCTTCTTTCAAAAACGGATATATACTGGTATCAGCACTACAGCCATTTGCCGAAGCCAATATTCTTCCACGTTTTGCAAAAGTTTTCGAGCAGACTTACACCCGTTTTCTTGATCTGCAAAAAGCAGAAGGACAGGCAAGAGAAGCAAAGATCGAAGCAGCACTTGAAAAGGTTAGAAGCCGTTCTCTCGCCATGCATAAAAGTGATGAGTTGCGTGATGTGGTAGCTGTAGTTTTTGAGAAACTACAAGGATTAGGTGTTGGAAATGATGGAGGCGTTACAATTAATATTTTAACAGAAGGAACAAGGGATTTATATATATGGGGTGTTGCTCCCGACTTTCTGGAAAAAATGATCTGTACTTACATTCCCTATTCTAATAATCGTGTTTTAAAAGACCCTTGGGATGCATCAGATGAGGGATTGGATTTTTTCACTGCAAAATATTCTTTTGAAGAAAAAAATACTTTTTATGAATATCTCTTTGAGCACACAGACTTTAAACATTTTGCTGATGAGACAAAAAAATTTATTTTCAGTGCAATAGGAATGGTCCAGTCCGTTGGTCTTGCGAAACACTCGAGTATCTCAATGTTTTCGTATAAGGACAGAATTTTTTCGAATTACGAAAATGATATAATAAAACGTTTTTCAAAAGTTTTTGACCAGGCATACACCCGTTTTCTCGATCTCCAAAAAGCAGAAGCACAGGTAAGAGAAGCGAAAATAGAAATGGCCTTGGAAAAAATTCGTTCCCGCACCATGGCTATGCAGCATAGCGATGAGTTACCCGAAGCTGCAAATCTATTGTTTCTTGAAGTACAGGCATTGGGCATTCCGGCATGGAGTGCTGGATATAATATTTTATCGGAAGATAAAAAATCAAGTCATTGTATTATGAGCAGCGAAGGTGAAATACAGATTCCTTTCAACCTTCCATTAACAGAACATTCAAGCCTGGTACCTTGGTACCAAGCCATTAAAAATGGTGAGCCCTTTTTTGTGTATGAACAAGGCGGAGAAGAACTGGTAGAACACTATCGGTACATGGGTACACTACCTGAACTTGAACCCACGTTGAAACAATTTGCTGAAGCTGGTATTGCTTTGCCCACTCACCAGATAAATCATCTTGTAAGATTTTCCTATGGCTTTTTATTGTTCATCACTTATGAACCTGTACCCCATGCACATGACATCTTCAAACGGTTCACCCAGGTTTTTGAACAGACCTACACCCGTTTTCTTGATTTGAAAAAAGCAGAAGCACAGGCAAGAGAAGCAAAAATTGAAGCAGCATTGGAAAGGGTTCGGGCCAAAGCCATGGCCATGCATCATTCTGATGAATTAGATGAACTTTTGACGGTATTATATGAGCAATTTCATGTTTTAGGAATTGAACCTATGTCAACGCATATGACACTTGTCGACATCGAAAATAATACGTTCACTTTCCGTGAGACCGGAAAGAGTGGACGCCGAAGCTTTGGCGAAAAAAGGGTGGCCATTGACTCGATGGATATATGGAGAGAGGCTGCCAATAAATGGAGATTAAGTGAGCCACTTGCAATTAACAGTCTGCATTTTCCACCCGAGTCGCTTCCGATGTTGTGGCAGATCTTTCACGAATCATTTGCTGCCATGCCTGAAGATGCCAAGATTACACCGGAGGATTATCCCAGCGGTATTTATCATACAGCGGGTAAACTACCATTCGGATATATCGGGATGAACCAGGTGCGAAAACCCACTGAAGAAGAAGAACAGGTAGTGGTGAAATTCGCCAATGAGTTTGGCAGAGCTTACCAACGTTTCCTCGATCTGCAAAAAGCAGAAGCACAAGCAAGAGAAGCAATGATTGAAGCAGCATTGGAAAAAGTACGAAGCCGTTCATTGGCTATGCATAGAACTGATGAACTACAGCAAGTAGTTACTGTTGTTTTGGAAAGGATGACAGATTTAAATATTGAATTGGATACTATCAACATCAATATTTATAAAGAAGGTATAAAAGAAGCTAATCTTTGGACGGCAGCACCCGGGCAAAAATATGCAGTACCATTTAACCTTCCTTTTTTTGACCATCCTTTCCATACCGATATTTTTACAGCAAAAGAAAATGGACTTGATTTCTTTACAAAAATTTATTCTTTAGAAGAAAAGAACAGTTACTTCAATTACACTTTCGAGCATTCAGATTTTAAATATATACCGGAAGCCAAAAAGAAATTGATAATGGAAGGCCCGGCATGTACACGGTCCATTGCCATTACAAAAAATGCTGGAATAATAATGATTCGTTATTCGGATAAACCATTTTCGAATAATGAAAATGAAATTCTAAAAAGGTTTGCAAAAGTTTTTGAACAAGCCTATACCCGTTTCCTCGACCTTCAAAAAGCAGAAGCACAGGCAAGGGAAGCACAGATTGAAGCTTCATTAGAAAGAGTGAGAAGTAAAACCATGGCTATGCATAATAGCCAGAATGTGGGTGAAAGTGTAGCTGCATTGTTTGATGAACTTACGGCACTCGGAGTTCTTACTTCACTAGACCGTTGCGGCATCGGCATCATGCAACCCAATGAAATGATGGAATTATGGACAGCAGAAAATGCAATTGGAAAAACAGCATTGACAATCGGCTATTTGAATATGCAGCTTCATACTCTCCTCAAAAATGTTTACCAAAACTGGCTTGATAAAAAAGAAACCTATCAATACATACTGGAAGGAGAAGATAAATTTAAGTACTATGAGGCCATGCAAAACCAGGCTAACTACAAAATCAGGAAAGACTATTATTCATCACAGGAAAGAATAGTGCATACCGATTTCTTTTTTAGAGAAGGTTGCCTGTACGTATTCTCACAAAATGAGTTTACAACAGAAGCAACTTCAATTTTCGTTCGCTTTGTAAATGTGTTTGGTCAAACCTATCGTCGTTATCTCGACCTTCAAAAAGCAGAAGCACAGGCAAAAGAAGCACAGATAGAAGCAGGATTAGAAAAAGTACGAAGCCGTACACTGGCCATGCAAAAAAGTGATGAACTGGCCGAAACAGCCGCAGAGGTATTTAAACAATTGATAGGGCTGGGTATTGAACCCAATCGTTTGTACATCGGTATAGTAAAAGATGAAAGCGGTGATATGGAAATGTGGGCAACGGATGAAGACGGTACACAGGTGGGCCAAAAATTTATGTTCAATAAAAATGAAAACGCATCTGTAAAAAAACTGTACGACGGCTGGGCCGCAAAAGAAAAATCGGTAATAGTGGATATGGAGGGAAAAGAATTAGAAAATTATTTTCATTATCTGAATGAAGTGATGCATATTCCTTTTAAGGGGGGACTTACACAAAAAAGACGGGTGCAGAGTGTAGCGTATTTCTCCAAAGGGTTTATTGGTATGGCTTCGCCAGACGGCCAGGGAAATGAAACTATACAATTGCTTGAACGTTTTGCGGCAGTATTTAATCTTACGTTTACCCGTTTTAACGATTTAAAAATTGCCGAAGCACATGCACAGCAGGCAGAAGAAGATTTAATAAAACTTCAAACAGAAAAGAAAAGAGCAGAAGATGCTTTGACAGAATTAAAATCCACTCAAACCCAACTTATTCAATCAGAAAAAATGGCGAGCCTTGGTGAACTTACCGCAGGCATTGCCCATGAAATTCAAAACCCGTTGAATTTTGTAAACAACTTCAGCGAAGTAAGTAAAGAGCTGTTGGATGAAATTAAAGAAGAAATAGAAAAAGGTAATTTGGAAGGGGCTAAGGAAATAATGAATGATGTAATTCAAAACCTGGAAAAAATAAATCATCATGGCAAAAGAGCAGATGGAATTGTAAAGGGAATGCTTCAACATTCCAGAAGCAGTACCGGTTCCAAAGAACTAACCGATATCAATGCTTTGTGTGATGAATATTTAAGATTGGCCTATCATGGCCTCAGAGCTAAAGACAAATCATTTAATGCCACAATGAAAACAAATTTTGATGAAAGCCTGGAGAAAGTAAATGTAATACCGCAGGATATTGGAAGGGTAATATTGAATTTATTGACCAATGCATTTTATGTGGTGAATGAAAAGAAGAATTCGGGTGTTGAAGATTATGAACCAACAGTTACAGTAACTTCCAAAAAAGTAAATGATAATGTAGAGATAAGTGTAGTCGACAACGGCAATGGTATTCCGCCGAAAGTATTGGAAAAAATATTTCAGCCTTTTTTCACTACAAAGCCAACAGGACAAGGAACCGGACTGGGGTTGTCATTGGCATTTGATATTGTTACCAAGGGACATGGAGGGGAGTTGAAAGTGGAGACTAAGGAAGCCCGCCCGGATGACCCGGTCGGACGGGGAGAAGGAACTGAGTTTATTATTTTGTTACCGGTTTGATATGAGCCGTGCCGATGGCACTCTGGTGATGCGTAGTCCTTGTTTGCCCCGGAATAAATTCCGGAGTTACAAGACAGAACCGAGCCTACGGCTCTACATCCTGTGAAAACAAATCGTATTTTGATGATGCCAGTGGCGTAGCCACGAACCTATTTTGTAACAACGTACTTCAGTCCGTTGAAGAGAATGATGAAAATATAAGCAGAGAGCCGTAGGCTCGTAACATATAGAATAGAACTTAGTCTGGTAATGGTAAACAAAAAGAGAACCAGAGGCGTAGCCTCGACATTATTTTGTAACATCGGACTTCAGTCCGGTGCCCAAATAAGAAGAATAAACTGAGAGCCGTAGGCTCGGCACATATCGAAATAAAAAATAAAGACCATGGCAAACTCCTACCACCAAATCTACCTGCAAACAGTATTCGCTGTAAAATACCGCAATGCGGTACTAGATAAATCCTGGCGGCCAACGCTGCAGGGAGTCATAGGCAATCTGATAAATGAAACAGGCTGCAAAACCATCATCGTAAACGGTGTGGAAGACCATATACATTGTTTCCTGGGATTAAAACCTGTAGTGTCAGTATCTGAACCGATGAAAATTGTAAAAGCAAAATCATCCAAATACATCAACGATCATTCACTCATATCAAATAGGTTCGAATGGCAGGAAGGTTATGGCGTATTTTCTTACCGGCAAAGAGATGTTGACCAGTTATATAAGTATATTCAGAACCAGGAAGCACATCATGCAAAACAAAGTTTCCATGAATAGTATCTTGACTTATTGAAAGAGTTTGAAATAGGATACGATGAAAAATATATTTTCCAGGAATTAATTTAGCCGGATGAAAAATTATTTAAAAATATTACTCTTATTGCTATTTCCTGTTTGCCTCTGTGCACAAACCGGAACTTTTTATGACTACCATTATTATAGTCAGCAGAGAGTAGACAGTCTACACTTGCTTTTTAAAAACACCAATAACGACACGGTAAGAATGGCGGTATCAAGGGACCTGGGTTTGTATTACGGTGAATCCAATTCGGACAGTGCTTTTTATTTTCAGTCATTGCAATTGAAAATTGCAGAAAAGCTGAATCAAAAACTTTGGATGGGTGACGCTAATGATATATTGGGATATAACGAAACAAAGAGGGGAAATTATCCATCTGCATTACAACATTTTCTTGCCGCAATAAAGTTGGCAGAAGATGTTGGAACTGAAAAAAACATCTGGAGGGTAACTAAATTCTCTGAAGACGGTAATCCACAAAGAGCCAGGCTCACTTCGCTGGCCAATATTTACAATGATTTTGGACTGTTGTACCAGGCTATTGGAAACATGGAAAAACAAATTGAATGGTTTAACAAATCAAAAGAGATCGGCAAAAAAATTAATGACCCTATAGTGCTTTCCTATTCCTATGGGAATTTGGGTGTAGCTTATATGAATGAAGGAAAAGCAGATACGGCTCTACAATTACTCAATCAGTCCATAGATTACGCAAATTCAGCAGGATTTAAAAAATTTATCGGTACCAACACTTTTCCAATGGGAAATATTTATTTGGGAAGGCAAGAATATGATTCAGCAAAAAAATATTTTCAACAGACTGTAAATGTAAGCCTGGCAACAGATAATACTTCCAGCCTGGCTTATGGCTATGTGGGTTTTGCAAACCTTTATGAGAAACTGAATCAATTTGATTCAGGATTTTATTTTGCCAGAAAGGCTTTGGAAATTTTTACGAATACTGTTGAACCGGCTGGCAAACTACTGACCCTGCAGGCATTAACATCTTTATTTAAAAAGAGGGCTCAGATAGACAGTGCTTTTTACTATCAGCAATTGGCCATTAATGTAAAAGACAGTCTGACCAATTCAGAAAAAGTAAAACAGTTTGAGAATATTGGTTTTGATCAGCAGTTGAAAGTGCAGGAACTTGAAAAAGAGAAAGTGATCGTTCAAAACAGGAACCGAACCATTGCCTTTATCGGCGGTTCTGTTGTGTTCTTATTGATAGGGTTATTACTCTATCGCAACAACCGGCAAAAACAAAAAGCAAACAAAGTTTTAGAAAAAACATTGTCTGATTTAAAATCCACCCAATCCCAACTCATCCAATCAGAAAAAATGGCAAGCCTTGGCGAACTCACTGCTGGCATTGCCCATGAAATTCAAAACCCATTAAACTTCGTCAATAATTTTTCCGAAGTAAGTAAAGAGTTGCTGGATGAAATGAGGGAAGCCATAGAGAAAGGAGATACCGAAGATGCAAAAGAAATTATGAATGATGTTATTCAAAACCTGGAAAAAATAAATCATCATGGTAAAAGAGCAGATGGAATTGTAAAAGGAATGCTACAGCATAGTCGTAGCAGCAGTAGTGTAAAAGAACCTACCGATATAAATGCACTGGCCGATGAATATTTGCGGTTGGCCTATCATGGTTTAAGAGCAAAGGACAAATCATTTAATGCCACGATGAAAACTGATTTTGATAATTCAATCGGAAACATCAATATTATTCCCCAGGATATTGGAAGGGTTATATTGAATTTATTGACCAATGCTTTTTATGTAGTTGATGAAAAAAAGAAATCGGGAATTGAGAATTTTGATCCGACTGTTTCAATCAGTACGAAAAAAATAGATGGTAGTGTGGAAATAAAAGTTACAGACAATGGCAACGGTATCCCACCAAAAGTATTAGATAAAATCTTCCAACCCTTCTTTACTACCAAACCAACAGGACAGGGAACAGGGTTGGGGTTGAGCTTAAGTTATGATATTGTAAAAGCTCATGGTGGCGAGTTGAAAGTAGAGACGAAGGAAGGTGAAGGGAGTGAGTTTATTATTCAATTACTAACTTTTTAAAATAAAAAATGAAAATCTTTATAAAAGTGATTTTACTACTCATGTTGCCATCATTAATTGCCGGGCAACAAAAAAATCCATATTTGAATAGTTTGTACAAATCTCTATCCACAGCTCCAAACGATACTGCCCGAATGAAAGTCTATAGTAGCCTTGGATCCTATTATCTTCTTGAAAACCGTGATAGTTCCAGTATTTACCTTAAAAAAGCCTTGCCTATTGCTGCCAGATTAAATCTAAAATTGAACGAAGCTTACATATTGAACCTAATGGGGGTTATCATGATGCAACAAGAAAAGTTTTCGAAATCATTGGAATTCTATTTAAAAGCGATAAATATTGCAAAGGACCCTTCTAGTGAAAAAACTGTATGGAATTTGTCGCCGGGTCAAAGCCCAAGACAGGCACGAATGCTCGAGCTAAGCTATAGCTACGATTTAATTGGATTGCTAAATGCGTATACCGGAAACTGGAGTGACAACATAAAAAACCAATTTAAGTATTATCGGGAAGCGATAAAATATGCAAATGCAGCCAGGGACAGAGGGCAGGTTGCAACTATAATTTTTCACATGGGCATATCTTATATGAATGACGGGAAATTAGATTCTGCACTCCTATTTATCAAAAAAGCTCAATCAACATTTTCAGATTTGAAAGATCCACAAATAGGTCGTTCGATGATATATCTGGGGGAAACCTATGAGAGGATGGGAAATTTCGACTTAGCCGTTAATACAATGTTACAGGGAATGGCGCTTTTAAGTGAGACAAATGATTATGTCCACAGGGGCCTGGTATGTATTTCATTAAGTCGTGCCTATGCGAAAATAAATAAAATTGACTCCGCCTTGTTTTATGCAAAAGAAAGCTTGAAAATTTCTGAAAAACGTAAAGACCCCGCTCAGAAAAGAGACGCATATAATCTCCTTGCTTCCTATTTTGATCAGATGAACAGAAACGATAGTGCGACGATGTATTTAAAATGGTCTAAATCATTAAGTGATAGTCTAAGTGTAGAAGAAAGAAAAAATCTTCTTGCATTTCAGGACGTTCTTGTAGATGAACAGGCAAAGTTGGGAAAACTGGAGGAAGAAAAAATCCAAACAAAGAATAAAATAAGAACATATAGTATGATTGCAGGACTTGTTATTCTTTCTCTAATAGGCCTTATTTTGTATCGTAATAACAAAAAGGAAAAGAAAGCCAAAATAGTTTTGGAGAAAACGTTGAAGGAACTAAAATCTACACAGTCGCAGCTCATCCAATCCGGAAAAATGGCTTCTTTGGGAGAATTGACAGCAGGTATTGCCCATGAAATTCAAAACCCTTTGAACTTCGTTAATAATTTTAGTGAAGTGAATAAAGAATTAATTGGGGAGTTGAAAGCAGAGATTGAAAAAGGAAATTTAGAAGAAGTAAAAGTCCTTGCAGCAGATATCGAATCAAACGAAGAAAAAATAAATCACCACGGTAAAAGAGCTGATGCTATTGTAAAAGGGATGCTTCAACATTCAAGAAGCAGCAGCGGAATAAAAGAACCAACGGATATTAATGCCCTATGTAATGAATACCTGCGATTGAGTTATCATGGGTTGCGGGCAAAGGACAAATCTTTCAATGCCACAATGAAAACTGATTTTGATCCATCCGTTGGAAAAATAAATGTGATACCACAGGATATTGGAAGGGTGATATTGAATTTATTGACCAATGCTTTTTATGCAGTCCATGAAAAGCAGAAACAAAGCCCCCATCGCCTAAAGGGGAGCAATGAAACCTACGAACCAATAGTGACTATTACCACTAAAAGACTCAGCTCTCCGCCAACTGGCGGAGATGGGGGCAAGGTAGAGATAAGTGTTACTGACAATGGGGGCGGCATCCCACAAAAAGTACTCGATAAAATATTTCAACCCTTTTTTACTACCAAACCTACAGGGCAAGGAACAGGATTGGGCTTATCTTTAAGTTATGATATTGTAAAAGCACATGGGGGTGAAATAATAGTGGAGACAAAAGAAAGCGAAGGAACTGTCTTTAAAATTTTAATTTAAAATGGATGATAATGAAAAAATTTATTCACTTCATTTTTCTGCTTTCCATTGCTGTTAATTCTGCCGGTCAGGATAGGGTTAGAGATAGTTTATCAAATCTCCTCAATAATTTAGCAGCAGATACAAGCCGGGTAAATTTATTGTTGAATCTTTCTAACCATACGTATTTTAAGTCTCCTACCATTAGCCTTGAGTATTCGAAAAAAGCACTAGAGCTATCCAGAAAGCTTAAATATAAAAATGGCATCGCAGCGTCACTAAATTTGACCGGAGAGGCTTCCAGGCTTACAGGGAATTTTCCTGAAGCTTTAAGAATGCAGCTGGAGGCACTTGAACTGTATCAGGAAATGAAAGAGCCCGATGGCGATGCTGCTAGCTTGGGTTTTATCGGGGTTATTTATATGGATCTGTCTGAATACCGTCAGGCACTTTCCTATCTGCTTTCTGCTGATCATATTTTACAAAATTTACCAGCTTCTCCTACAGGTATTTTTGCCTCGGCTAATATTGGCATCTCTTATAATTCTCTGAATAAACCCGATTCAGCATTATATTATTTACGAATTGCTAAAACTAAAAATAAAGAATTTAATCACCCTCAGTTAAATAGTTTAATACTCAGAAATATCGGTAGTGTTTATAATGAAACTGGGAAGCTGGATTCCGCATTATATTATTATTACGCAGCTTTAGAAAATTCCAGAGTTACAAACGAGTCAATTAATCTTGGAACTGTACAACTATACTTAGCACAACTTTATAATAAACTTCAGCAGCATGATTCCAGTTTATTCTATTCCCGTAAAGCTATTGTAGAAGTACAAAGAACTTCACAAAAATCGAAAATTCTTGAAGCAAGCAGTTTATTAGTTGAGCTTCACAGGGCTGACAAAAATTTCGATAGTGCTTTTTATTACCAAGACATTGTTACTTCTTTACAAGAGAGTCTTTATGGCAAAGAAAAATTTAAACAACTTCAGCTATTGATGCTGGAGGAGCAACAAAAACAGCAAGTTTTACAACGGGAACAGGAGCGTTCCAGAAATAAAATGAAAATGCTTGCTCTATGGTCTATTGTAGGAATTATTCTGATCATCGCAACAATTCTTTATAGAAATATCCGACACAAACAAAAAATTAATAAAGCCCTGGAAAAGACACTTGCCAATTTAAAAGCTACGCAATCCCAACTCATCCAATCTGAAAAAATGGCCAGCCTGGGAGAATTGACTGCCGGCATTGCACATGAAATTCAAAACCCGTTAAACTTTGTCAATAATTTTTCGGAAGTGAATAAAGAGCTGCTGGTAGAAATGAAAGGCGAAATGGATAAAGGAAACATTGCTGAAGTAAAATCATTGGCAAATGATGTAATAGATAATGAAGAAAAAATAATCTTCCATGGTAAACGGGCCGATGCCATTGTAAAAGGAATGCTGCAACATTCAAGAAGCAGTAGCGGTAAAAAAGAACCAACAGATATTAATGCTTTGTGTAATGAATATTTGCGATTGAGTTATCATGGCTTGCGGGCAAAAGATAAATCTTTTAATGCCACCATGAAAACAGATTTTGATACTTCGCTGGAGAAAGTAAATGTAATACCACAGGATATAGGAAGAGTGATCTTAAATCTAATTACAAATGCATTTTATGTGGTGAATGAAAAGAAGCAACAGCATCCTGAATTAGATTATGAACCTACTGTTACAATAAAAACAACTTCGATTCACCCCCCTTCGGGGAGTCGGAGTATTCAAATAAAAGTCTCTGACAATGGGGGCGGCATCCCACAAAAAGTACTGGATAAAATTTTTCAGCCTTTCTTTACTACCAAACCAACAGGACAAGGAACGGGATTGGGTTTATCGCTGAGCTACGACATTGTAAAAGCTCATGGCGGTGAGTTGAAAGTGGAAACAGTAGAAGGTGAAGGAACTGAGTTTATAATTTTACTACCCGCTTAAATCAGGAAATCATGTTAAAAAAATTGTTTAGTTTATTTGTGGTAGTTGCTTTAGCATTCTCAGCAATAGGCCAAATTTCTAATGAAGATATAGTTCGGTTGAAACAACAATTATCAACTGCAAAACATGATTCTATAAGGGGTGGGATATTCTTTGCGCTGGCATACGGGTATCGATTTTCTAATATAGACTCTTCTTTATATTACTCCGACGAAACAATAGCAATTGCAGATAAAAATAATTTGCAATTTATTAAGGCACAAATGTTATCCTTAAAAGGTGCTACTGTGCTGGAGGCAGGAAGGCTGCCAGAATCACTAAACTATCAGTTTCAGGCACTTAAAATTGCGGAAGAAATAAAAGATACTTCAAGCATTGCATTTGCTCTGAATAGAATTGGAAATATTTATATGGAGTTGGCTGATTATGAGGAAGCCAATGAGTATTATAAGCAATCAAAAGTCCTGTTTCAGAAAATTGGTGATATAGGTATGGTTCATAATGAAATATCCAATATTGGCAATCTGTATGATTTGATGCTGCAGCCTGACTCGGCTTTGTATTATCAACAAATTGTGTATGATGCAAGTTTAAAAACTACAGACAGAAATAGTTATACAAGGCCGGAGATTATGTTTCGGATGGGCAATGCATACAAATTAAAAGGGAATACCAGCAAAGCATTATTGTATTATAAAAAAGGCATCAAGGAATCTAATATCGATAATGATTTGCGGAATTTGACCATGAATAATTTATTCATTGCCAAACTTTACTATGAGTCCGGTATGCATGACTCAACCAAAAAGTATGCTTACGCAGCCATTAATACTGGAAGGATTGTTTCCTTCAGAAAGGGGGTTTATGATGCCTCTGCATTACTAAGTGAGCTGTTTAAAGATAGAAATGAATATGACAGTGCGTATAAATATTTGGCAGCAGCTAACGTAGAGAAAGATAGTTTGATTGGCGCTAAAAGATTTCAGGATTTGCAACGCATAGTTTTGAATGAGCAGGAGACTCGGCGGGAAGAAGAATCTAAAAAAATAGCAACACAAAATCGACAAAAGCAATTAGCACTACTTGCGGGCTTAGGTATATTCCTTATAGTGGCCTCCTTACTGTACAAAAATAATAAACAAAAGCAAAAGGCAAATACAGCATTGGAGCATACTTTAGCAACTCTGAAATCTACCCAAACACAACTCATCCAATCAGAAAAAATGGCCAGCTTGGGTGAACTCACTGCAGGTATTGCCCATGAGATTCAAAACCCTTTAAACTTTGTCAATAATTTTTCAGAAGTAAATTCTGAGTTGATTGCAGAAATGAAAGATGAGTTAACAAAAGGAAATATTGAAGAAGCCAAAATTATTGCCAACGATATTGACGAGAATGAACAAAAAATAATCTTTCATGGCAAACGGGCCGATGGTATAGTAAAAGGAATGCTGCAACATAGTCGTAGCAGCACAGGCAAAAAAGAACCAACCGATATCAATGCTTTGTGTGATGAATATCTCCGTCTCTCCTTTCATGGCCTGCGGGCAAAAGACGAATCATTTAATGCAACCATGAAAACCGATTTTGATAATTCAATCGGAAACATAAATATTATTCCGCAGGATATTGGAAGGGTCATATTGAATTTATTGACCAATGCTTTTTATGCGGTCAATGAAAAGAAAAAACAAGCAAGTGATAATTACGAACCAACTGTTACGATATCAACAGTTTCGGTTCAGCCCCCTTCAGGGGGTCGGAGTATTATCATAAAGGTATCCGACAATGGGGGTGGCATCCCACAAAAAGTATTAGACAAAATATTCCAGCCCTTTTTTACCACCAAACCAACTGGACAAGGCACAGGATTAGGTTTGTCATTGAGTTATGATATTATAAAAGCACATGGTGGCGAATTGACTGTGAATACAAATGAAGGACAGGGAAGTAATTTTATAATAACGTTACCTGCATTATAGATCCGGTTTTCAGATAGCAGGGGCATAATGATGAATACAATTGAAAATCAGGTTGTTGGTTGATGGGATGAAAAGAGGTACTTCAAAATCGATGGAAATCCTTTCTCCAAATGAAACATTTTATATAAAAGGAGATGTAAGAGGCTGATATCATTTCAAAAGATAATTATATATCGAATTCTTAACTAACTTACATGAAGAAGTTTTTGAGCTATGTATCTGACATCCTAAATGTTAGTGTTTTCAAGTTAAGGACTATGATTGGAGTATCATTTTTGCTTAGATAGTTTATTATATGATAGCTGTCAGAGTGAATATATTTTAAGTATATGTTCCGCAAGACTTTTCTTTTAATTATTGTTTTTATCATGATGGGCGAATATTGCCAGCCCCAACCTATCATTACAATAAAAAAAGAAAAGGAGAAAATTAATATAGGATTACAAATTACAGTCCTCGTAGATTCATCCGGTTCACTATCATTTGAAGAAATTTCAACAGGGTCTGTTGATCGAAGATTCATTTTAAGTAACCAGTATACTCCAAATTTCGGGTCCACTCTTTTGCCTGTTTGGTGCCGTTTCAAAATTCAAAATTATACCAATCAAAGACTGGTTCTGGCTATTGATAATTCTCAAATTGAATGGCTTGATTTTTATGTATCTGCTGACGGTGAGCAGTCCCATAAATCGATAACTGTATATCAGCCATTCTCACAAAGGGAAATATTAGCAAATAAACCTTTTTTTTGGATTGATACTCCGAAAGACAGTGTTATGGTTTGTTATCTGCGTTTAAAAACACTGACGGGGTTACAATTTCCGCTTACTGTGTATACTTTACCAGCACTTATTGAGACTGAGCAGACCAATTCTACTTTTTATGGAATATATATTGGGATCATGATAATTATGGTTCTGTACAATCTGCTGATTTATTTTTCAATAAAAAGTATTTCCTATTTGTTATATGTTTTGTATGTAACATTTATGATGCTGACAAATTTGATAGATAAAGGGCTGGCATTCGAGTATTTGTGGCCTGCTATTCCAGAAATAAATCATTATATAAATATTTTCGGATGCTTGACTGGTATTTTTGCAATTTATTTTTCAATTTCTTTCTTAAGAATAAATCGGTTTGCGCCAAAACTTTATAAATTGTTGAATGGAATTGTTATTTGTTATTTACTTACAATTGTCGTAATTATATTTAAACAGCGATATGCCGGATTGATGCTCGCCGAAATTATTTCGGTTTTGGCATCACTCACTCTGTTTACGGCAGGAGTAATAATTTACAGGAAAGGGTATAAACCTGCTTTGTATTATTTGTTTGGATGGTCGGTTCTTTTAATTGGTGTAAATATTCTAATTCTGAAAGATTTTAATTTTGTTCCTTATAATATTATTACTTCGAATGGTATGATTATCGGATCTGCTATTGAATCTTTACTTCTTTCACTAGCATTGGGAAACAGGATCAACCTTTATAAAAAACAGAAAGAAAAGGCTCAGTCTAAAAGATTACGATCGCTGGAGGAAACAAGAGAAATAATTCATAAACAGAATTTATTACTTGAGAAAAAAGTTGAAGAAAGAACATCGTCGCTTAAACTAGCAAATATTGAGATAAGTAATACCCTGCAAAACCTGAAAGACACAGAAGCACAGCTCATCCAATCTGAAAAAATGGCCAGCCTTGGCGAACTCACTGCAGGTATTGCCCATGAAATACAAAACCCCTTGAATTTTGTTAATAATTTTTCTGAAGTAAATAAAGAGTTATTGGAGGAAATGAATGAGGAAATTGAAAAAGGTAATTTGCAAGAAGCAAAAAGCATAGCAAAAGATGTGATTGATAATCAGGAGAAAATAAATCACCATGGTAAAAGAGCTGATGCAATTGTAAAGGGAATGCTGCAACATTCAAGAAGTAGTAATGGTGTAAAAGAACCAACCGATATCAATGCTTTGTGTGATGAATATTTACGATTGAGTTATCATGGCCTGAGGGCAAAAGATAAATCTTTTAATGCCACAATGAAAACTGATTTTGATCCATCCGTTGGAGAAATAAATATCATTCCACAGGATATAGGAAGGGTGATTTTGAATATATTGACCAATGCATTTTATGTGGTAAATGAAAAAAAGCATCAGCATCCTGAATTAGACTATGAACCTACTGTTACAATAAAAACAACTTCGATTATCTCCCCTTCGGGGAGTCGGAGTATTCAAATAAAAGTCTCTGACAATGGGGGCGGCATCCCTCAAAAAATAGTAGAAAAAATATTTCAACCATTCTTTACCACCAAGCCAACCGGTCAGGGAACAGGCTTGGGTTTATCATTAAGTTATGATATTGTTAAGGCACATGGTGGGGAGCTGAAAGTGGAAACCCTGTCTGCCGAAGAGGCAGCGCAGGCAGGGAAAGAGGCCCGCCCGTTTGACCCGGTCGGACGGGGAGAAGGAACTGATTTTATTATAGTATTACCTGCTTAATAATCAAATTATGAAACATAGTTTACCCGGCTGCACTAAAAAAAGATGGAGAACTATTGTTTACCTGCTGTTATATGGTTTTATAATACCCGCAGGAGCACAAACCGGTGCAAAAAATGACCTGTTTGATAGAGAAGAAATAATACAAATTACATTAACCGGTAATGTGGCCAAAGCATTAAGCGAACGATCTACTGTTTCGTTAAAGTATGATGGAGCACTCACTTATAAGAATGATGTAAATATGGGAATAGTAATTCCGATACAATTACAGAGCCGGGGAAATTTTCGCCGGAGTAAAGACAATTGTAAACTTCCGCCCTTATGGATCCATTTTACCAAAGCAAACTCACCCGTTACTTCCATTTTTAGTGAACAGAAAAAAATGAAACTCGTTATTCCCTGCCAGGGTGATGAGTATATCATCAGGGAATGGCTGGCGTATAAAATTTATAATTTAATATCTCCCTTAAGTTTTCGAACACGGTTGGTGCAGGTATCGCTGGATGACCCTGCCATCAGAAAAGCACCGGCTCCCTTTTATGCCATACTGCTCGAAGAAGAAAAACAACTAGCTAAGAGAAATAAAATGATAGCTGTGGAAACTAAAACAAGGCCCCAGCAAACACAAACAAATCCATTTCTAACAATGACAGTTTTTGAATATCTGATTGGTAATACGGATTGGTCAGTACAATTTTTGCATAATGTAAAATTGCTGGTAAAAGACAGCCTTTCTCTTCCCATTACAGTACCGTACGATTTTGATCATGCCGGTATAGTTTCAGCGCTTTATGCACTTCCGGAAGAAGCGCTTCAGTTAAGTTCTATAAAAGAACGCCGGTACAGAGGTTATTGCATGACCGACCTGAAAGTGTTTGAACCAGTTATTGCCCGTTATAACGATTTAAAGAGTGACATCTATTCCCTATACAATAATTGCAAACTGATAGATGCGAAATACCTGAAATTTGTGACTGGTTTTCTTGATGAATTTTATGAAACTATAAATAATAGTAAAAAATGGCAAAAAGCCTTTAGCTACCCCTGCGAACCTGATGGAACGGGGAATATAATTATTAAGGGATTAAAAGAAAATTGATGTTACTTTTAAAGACTTTTAAATAAAAACTGAAGAACTCTTATTTATAATTACTTTACCGATATAAAACATACAAATGAAAATTTTAGTTGTAGATGACGAACAGGATGTAAAAACCCTTTTTGAACAGCGGTTCCGCAAAGAAATTAAAAACAAAGAAATTGATTTTGTCTTTGCCTTTTCAGGCGAAGAAGCATTGACCTACCTCAGCGAAAATAATCATGAGGCTGTTTTAATCCTTTCAGATATTAATATGCCCGGGATGAGTGGTTTAGATCTGTTAGGAAGAATAAAACAAAAGTATCATGCACCGCCACCGCTGGTAATGATGATAACCGCTTACGGCGATAAAGAAAATTATGATACAGCAATGCAATTGGGTGCTGATGATTTTTTAACCAAACCAGTCGAATTTACTTTACTAAAGGAAAAATTAAAAGCAATTCAGTAATGGCAAAAATATTAGTGGTTGATGACGAAACAGATCTCGAAGTACTCATCAAGCAAAAATTCAGGCAGAAGATAAGAGACAACAAATATGAATTTGTTTTTGCCATCAATGGAAAGCATGCGTTGGAGCAGTTGGCACTGCATGAAGATGTGGATGTTATATTGAGCGATATTAATATGCCGGAGATGGACGGACTGACTTTATTGACTAAACTTAGTGAACAAAATACTTTATTAAAGTCAGTAATTGTTTCTGCTTATGGGGATATGGAAAATCTTCGCACTGCAATGAACCGTGGCGCATTTGATTTTATAACGAAGCCGGTAAATTTTGAGGACCTGGAACTGACAATGGAAAAAACGCTGAAGCATGTAAAACAGATGCGGGAAACAATGGCTGCAATAAAAGAGAATAACATTCTTAAAATGTATGTGGATGAAACGGTGTTGAATTTTATGGGAAGCAGAGAATTTGAAACTTCATTATCTGCCAATGAAACAATAGAGGCGACGGTGGCTTTTATTGATATTTGCAGTTTTACTTCAATCAGTGAAAACGAAACACCTGATAATGTTGTAAAGTTTTTGAATAATTATTTTGAGGTTATCGTAAAAGAAATTATTGCACAGGAAGGTTATATCGATAAATTTATTGGCGATGCTATTATGGCTGTTTTCCGTGGCGAATTTCACCTTGACAGAGCTGTTGAAGCATGTCTGGCAGTAAGAAGCCAGATTGAAAAACTACCTTCATTGTCAGAAAGTGTAACATTTACACCAAAAGTCTCCATAGGAATTAATAGTGGAGAAATGATTTCTGGTAATATTGGTTCTGCTAACCTGAGAAGACTGGATTATACCGTAATTGGAGATGTAGTGAATGTAGCGCAACGATTACAGTCGGCCGCTAATCCCGGACAGATTCTTATAAACGAGAAGGCATACGGGAAAATCAAAGAATCTTTCAAATGTGCGAAAGTTGGCGATGTAAAATTGAAACACAAATCAACTCCTCAAACTATTTATGAAGTAATGGGTTAATTCCTTATTATCCGTTTAAGAAATGCAATACGAAAAAGCATATACGTTTCTAATGCCTAAACTGCAGGCGGAATTACCTTCCTGGCTAACTTATCACAATGCTCAGCATACGAAGAATGTAATAGAAGCAGCAGAAAATCTGGCTGTAACTGAAAATGTTTCAGCAACAGATTTGATTTTACTCAAAACTGCAGCACTATTTCATGATTCTGGTTTCTTAGAGAATCATCAAAGACATGAAGAACTCTCCTGTCAATTCGCAAAAAAATACCTGCCGGATTATGATTACAATGAGGAAGAGATAACGATTATATGCAGCATGATCATGGCAACAAAGCTTCCACAAACACCGAAGGAAGATTTGGCAAAGTATCTCTGTGATGCAGATTTATTTTATCTGGGTACCAAAGACTATGATTCATATGCAGAAAAATTATTTGCAGAATTTAAGAAAACAGGATTTGTAAAAACAAAGACAGAATGGCAAATTAAGCAGGCAGATTTTTTAGCAACTCATAATTACTTTACCCCAACTGCAAGACAGGAGAGGGATGAATTGAAGAGCACGGTGCTTAAGAAAATAAAATCTTCTGTAAAGGCAATGCAAAGTCGTACACATAAACTCACTGTGTCTGAAGTAATTCAGGATGCTCTCTTTATTGTATGCGGCGTTGTACTTGCAAGTTTTGCTTTGAAAGCTTTCCTGGTACCAAATCATTTTTTTGATGGTGGTGTTACAGGTTTGTCTTTATTAGTGCATGAAATATATCACTTCAACCTGGCAATTGTTATTGTACTATTCAACTTGCCATTGATCATCATTAGTTATTTTTCTGTAAGCAAAAATTTTGCCTTGAAAATGTTCATCAGTGTTATTTTACTTGGAGTAGCACTTATTATTGTTCCAGACTATGCATTAACAGAAGATAAATTATTGATATCAATTTTTGGAGGAGTTTTTCTGGGAATGGGTGTTGGATTGGTGATGAGGGCCGGTACAGCATTGGATGGAATTGAAGTTTTTGCATTGTATACTCTCAAGAGAACTTCGTTTACGATTACAGAGATAATAATGGGTATCAATATTTTTATTTTTACTATAGCTGCTATGAGGTTTGGTGTTGAAACAGCATTATATTCTATACTTACTTATTTCGCTGCTACCCGTAGTATAGATTACGTAGTGGAAGGTTTACAAGCTCATACCGGCGTTACCATTATTTCTGGCGAAAGCGAAGCGATTAAATATGAACTGGTAAATAAATTAGGCCGGGGTATTACAGTGTATAAAGGTGAAAGAGGATTCTTGCCAGGAAATTTTGATGTGAGTGCTGACTGTGATATTATCTTCACCGTAATATCAAGATTGGAATTAAGAAAGCTTAATAACCTTGTGCATGATGTAGATCCAAAGGCTTTTGTATTTGCGAATACTATTAAGGAAGCTTCTGGAGGAATAATTAAAAGAAGACATAAGCATTAGTCTTTATAAACCCAATACCTCTTTTAGTTTTCCATAACCACTTCTGCTTACAGGCACCTTTACACCTGACCGAAGTATCGCCACATGATTATCTTTTTCATACGGATCAATTCTTGTGATTTGCTGCACATTTACAATATACGAACGATGTGACCTTACAAACTGCTCCTTATCCAATGTATTTTCAAAATGCGCCATTGTTTTATTCTTCAAAAAATATCCTTCTGAGGTATGAATTTTTACATAATCATCAGCTGCTTCTAAATATTGTACATCATGCACAGGAATAATTTTTATTTTACTTCCATTCTTAACTACAATTCGCTGGTTTTGTGAAGAAGATTGTGAAGCTGTTTCTAATAATTCCTGCGTAGCTTTTTCAGTACTGGTAGCTTTTTGCACTTTCCACTTCGCAATAGCTTTATCAAACCGCTCCTGATTAAAAGGTTTTAATAAGTAATCTATTGCATGTGCTTCGAATGCCTTGATAGCATACTCATCAAAAGCGGTTGTGAAAATTACCGAAGGAGGTTGATCAATCAGTTCCAGCATTTCAAAACCGGTAATTTTAGGCATTTGAATGTCGAGGAAGATGAGATCAGGCTGATATTCTTGTATAGCTTTTAATCCTTCAAAGCCATCATTACATTCTTGCATCAGTTCCAGGTCCGGGTGTTTTTGCAAGTATTCTTTGGTAATGCTCCTTGCTAAAGGTTCATCGTCAATTATTATTATTTTACTCATATTTTTATCCTTGCGGAATTTTTACTACGGTTGTAAATATATTTTCTTTTGCATCGGTTTTGAGCAGATCAGTTCTGGCAAACAATAAATACAAGCGACGTTGTATTGATTTTAATCCAAAACCTACGCCTTGTTTGGGCGAAGATGTTGCTGGATCGAAAGGATTTGTTACTTTAATAATCAAATCATTTTCTTCCTTACTGGCATGTAATTGAATTAAAGTTTCTCCTATTGTATCATACAATCCAAACTTAATAGCATTTTCAACAATGGGTTGTAGTAATAAAGCCGGCAACTTTAATTGAAAACTGGTTTCTTCTATATTTATTTCGGTGGCAAGGCGGTTCCCAAATCTTACTTTTTCAATATCAAGATACAATTGAAGATATTGTAATTCTTCTTGCAATGTTACCCATTGTGTTTCTTCTTTTTTGATAGTGCCTCTCAGGAAGTCAGATAATTGTTGTACCATTTTCCTTGCTTCCGCAGGTCTGCTTCCGATCAATGCATTTATAGAGTTTAGACTATTGAATAAAAAATGAGGTTGTAATTGCTGCCGCAACTTAAAAAGCTCTGCTTCTTTCGCTAATTTTTCTGCATCCGTTTTTCTTTCTTCAAATTCTTTTTGCTCCAGTTGGTTAAACCATAAAATGCTGATCATGGTAACACAGCCAAGCAGTAAAAATGAAATGCTGAAACGGATGGATAATGATTGATGTAATAATTCACTATAGCCAGGATAATGTTCCAGAGCAAGTTTTAATAAAAGCTTTGTAAGTAATAGCCATATAATCGTCAGGAATAAACAGATGGAAAATATATTGATGTACTGAGTACCACGGGGCAAATAATAACGCAATGTATGCATTACTAAAATACATGCTAGGAGTAATAAAGAATTGCTGATTCCGCTATCAATTATCGCTGCTTGCCAGGGAAGTCCAAAAAAATGCAGCACTACAGAATGGTCGGCCTCCATTATCAGCCAGCAAATGATAAAAATCATTCTGAACCTTTTTATAGATAGTGGTGACTTGGCCATATAAATTAAGCAAGATTCAAGAGTTCATGACTATTGCCGAAGCGTATAAGATCAGCTTTTTTATAAATCATCTGCAAATAGCTTTCTGCATTTTCTTTTTCATCAATCTTTGAATATAGCTCTGCGCCATCAATTAATTCATTCAATTGATACAACTCACTGATGCTTATAAATTTCCATTGCACCAATTGTTGCTCCTGGTTAAAAAAAATTTCTTCTTCCCTTGCTCCAAATGTTTGTGCTTTATGAAAGGCTTCTTCTTTGCTTGCAGCAGCAATCAACCTGAGTTGTTCATCAAATTGGGCGGAATGATTTCCATCCCCGCAAATAATCTGGAAGACCATCTTTGACAGATACCAGTTCATAATTGTTGGTTTATGCCTGCCCGACTACTTTAATTTATTTATGTTGGTCAGGCGGGGTTAGTTATTAGCAAGCTATGCAGATCAATAACTTTTAATTTCAATACCACCGAATAACACGGTGCCTTTCAGTATCAATGTTTTTTCAGGTTGTCCTGTAATAGTTTGCATTCTTCTTTTGTCTTCAAGCCCACCAAAGATCATGACAGCCTCAGATTTTATTTCCCAGTTAGAAGGAATAATAAGTTTTGTGCCTCCGAAGATGGTAGTAACTTCCACTATAACAGGTTGGAGCATATCTGCCTGTGAAAAATCAAGTTCTGTACCACCGAAAATGGTTATGATATCTCCGCCCTTAAAATTTTTAGAA
>JBDSUW010000032.1:0-7194 GCA_039927535.1 Chitinophagaceae bacterium
GATGGCGATGTTATTTTGCATAAACATTTTGTAGCAGATCATCTTCGCATGGCAAAGTCAGGAACTTTCGTATCTGGCAGTCGTGTGCTTATAACGCCGGAGTATACGCAAAAAGTGATTAAAGAAAAGCATTTTGAAAAGCCCTCTTTTTTTTCAAAGAATATTTACAAACGGTATAATTCCATTCATAACGATTTTTTTTCCGCAATCAACTACCAGATGCAAAGGGGAAAAGAACAATATAAATATGTACTTGGAGCTAATATGGCTTTTTATAAAGAAGACCTTATAAGAGTTAATGGATATGATGAAAATTTTAGTGGATGGGGAAAAGAAGACAATAATATTGCCATACGTCTTTGTAATGACGGTGTTGCTATTCGGTTTTTAAAGTTCGGCGGAATTGTCTATCATTTGCACCACGCCGGCGAAAAGAATAATAATATTGATGATAATGAAATATTATTACAGGATGCCATTCGGAGCAATACTACCTTTGTAAGTAATGGTCTCAACGCCTATAATTTAAAATAACAAAATGGAAGAAGGAAAAAGACAAAAGCAAATTGCCGGGCTGTTAAATGAAGAAATGAATACAATTTTTCAGCGGTTAGGGTTGAGTATGATTGACGGAGGAATGATCTCCATTTCCTCTGTGAAAGTGACTCCAGATTTGCTGGAAGCAAGATTTTATCTGAGTTTATTCCAAGTGAAAGACGTGGAAGCAGCTTTGGCAAAAATTGAAAGCCGCCATCATGAAATAAAAAAGGAACTAGCATCGAATGTTAGACACCAGTTGCGAAGCGTTCCGGTATTGAAATTTTATAAAGATGATACGCTGGATCATGTGTTTAAAATGGAAGAAATTTTTAAAAAGATAGAAGAAGAAAAAAAGAGCAGACCTGATGTTGACGACAAGACTGAATAATCAGCGGTAACTTTATACTACAAACCTTAAATATCCAACTTGTATTTTTTATTCGCTTGGCGATATTTTAAAGCTAAAAAATCTACTAATGCAATTAATATTATTGCATGGGTGAGTATTTCTGCTATAATAATTGGCACCACTGCATTGATTTTGGTGTTAAGTGTTTTTAATGGGTTTGAAGGTCTGGTGAAATCTTTATACTCTTCTTTTTATACAGACATTCGTATTTCTCCTGCTTCAGGAAAAATAATGACGATTACTCAGGAGCAAATCAATCAATTAAAAGGATTAAATGGCATCAAGAATTTCTCCTTATCTGTTGAAGAGAAAGCATTGGTACAAAATGGCGAATCACAGTCAGTAGTTTATTTAAAAGGGGTAGATGAAAATTACCGTTATATAACCGGTGTTGCTGATAATTTACTTTCTGGTGAATACGATATAGGTACTGCGGATGCGCCAAAATTAGTATTGGGTGCCGGCGTAGAAGGAGCTTTACAGATGTATGCAGATCAGTTTAGTACACCACTAAAAATTTATCTGCCAAGAAAAAGTAATACTGAACAGATCAATATGCTGGAAGATATCAGTAATGATACAATCAGATCCGCCGGATCATTCCGCATTCAACAGGATTTTGACAACAAATACGGTATTACCAATATTGATTTTGTAAAACGTTCTGTTAGGTTGGGAGCGGATGATTATAGTTTTGTAGAGATATTAGTAAAAGATCCATCACAGGCAGACGATATAAAAAAGGAGATAAAAAGACTATTTGGCGATAAATATCTTGTGCAAAATAAGTATGAACAAAATCGCAGTCTTTATTCTATTATGAATGCTGAAAGATGGGTAATATACGGTGTGCTTTGTTTAATATTAGTTGTTGCGGCATTTAATATGATTGGCGCATTAACGATGTTGGTACTGGAAAAACAAAAGGATATAAGTGTATTACATGCTTTAGGTGGTAATCGTAGTTTTATTCAGCGGATATTTTTAAGCGAGGGCATGTTATTGGCATTGATAGGCTGCGGAGTTGGGATGCTGTTAGCATTGCTCATTGCATTTCTTCAGGTAAAATATCATTTAATTCCTTTGGCTGGGGGCTCTTTTCTTATTGACTATTTTCCGGTAAAACTCCGTTTAATGGATTTCCTCCTGGTGAGTGCTACCGTATTTGTCATCGCATTTATTGCATCATGGCTGCCTTCCCGTAAAGCGGCTGCACAAAATTTTTCTTTGCGAAGCGAATAAATTAAAGGCAGGAATTAATAATCCCCCAAAGTTTCAGGAAGTTGTGCCAATGCTTTTGCCAATTGTTCATCATTTGGTGCAATGCCATGCCATTCATGAGTGCCTTCCATAAAATCAACGCCTTTTCCCATGGACGTATGCATCATTATACCAATTGGTTTGCCCTGACCGGTTAATGATTTGGCTTTATCTAAAGTAGAAACGACATCATCCATATCGTTACCATCCATTTCCAGCACAGTCCAACCAAATGCTTCAAACTTTTCTCCGATATTTCCAAGTGCCATTACTTTATCGGTGGGGCCATCAATTTGCTGACCATTCCAGTCAATTGTAGAAATAAGGTTATCAACTTTATGATGTGCAGCAAACATTACTGCTTCCCAAATCTGTCCTTCATCCAGTTCACCATCCCCAAGCAGGGAAAAAATAAGGTTTTTTTCGCCATTTAATTTTTTAGTAAGGGCTGCACCAATAGCAACACTCAATCCCTGGCCTAAAGAACCCGAAGCTATACGAACGCCGGGTAAATGTTCATGTGTGGTGGGATGACCCTGTAATCGGGAATTTATTTTACGAAATGTTGATAATTCCTTTACATCGAAGTAGCCCGATCGGGCCAAAGCCGAATAAAAAACAGGTGATATATGGCCGTTGGAAAGAAAAAAAACATCCTCATTTTTAGCATCCATATTAAAAGCCGGATCATGCTTCATCACTTTGAAATACAATGCAGTAAAAAAATCTGCACAGCCTAAAGAACCACCTGGGTGGCCGCTTTGGCAACCATGCACCATTCTTACTATATCTCTTCTTATTTGTGTAGCAATACTTTTTAATTCTGTCATAATTAGGATGTTATTAAACTTTTTGTATCTTGTGGCTTCAAACCACGAGGCGCTGCAAAAGTGCATTCTTTTTTGATATAAAATCCATCCTGATTGATCGATTTGCTGATAAATTCCATTCATCCTGTGGTTTACTTAAAAATAATATGTTAGTGTGGCAAAAAGTTTGCAGTATTTAGCAATATGCGGCACTACAACCTTAAATTTGCACAACTTATAAACACTGCTTAAATGCTTGATATATTATTGACTGCTTCTGTTTCATTCATCATCACCTTTTTGGCGATTCCTGTAATTATGAAGATTGCCGAGCAGAAAAAATTGTACGATATTCCAGATGAAAGGAAGGTTCACACAAGGTTAGTGGCTTCGTTGGGTGGTATTGGAATTTTTGCAGGTTTTTTGTTGGCTTCCCTTTTATCTATTCAAGGTTATTTGAACCCAGAGTTTCAATACTTTTTTGCGGCCGCTTTGGTGATATTTTTTGTGGGATTAAAAGATGATATAATGATATTGTCTGCCACCAAAAAATTCATTGGTCAGCTTATAGCGGCGTCTATACTTATACATCTTGGTGGAATGAGGTTGGATAGCATGCATGGTCTATTAGGTTTCGAGCAGCTGCCAGAAGGCTTTAGCCTTGCATTATCTTATCTTACCATTATAGTAGTTATCAACTCATTTAATCTGATCGATGGTGTAGATGGATTAGCGTCAAGTTTGGGAATACTTACTATGATTGTATTTGGAAGTTATTTCTTCGCCATAGAATACCAGGCATATGCATTGTTAGCTTTTGCTATGGCTGGATCTTTGGTGGCGTTTATTATTTTTAATCATAATCCTGCCAAAATATTTATGGGTGACTCCGGCTCTTTGATGATTGGTCTTATCAATGCAATTTTGGTAATAAAGTTTATTAATGTAGCTAATTCTCCATTTGTTGCAGTGCAGATTCCTGCTGCAGTTGCTATCGGTTTTTCAATTTTGATCGTACCGTTGTTAGATACGTTGCGGGTATTTAGTATTCGCATTGCCAAAGGCAAATCACCTTTTACACCAGACAGAAACCATATTCATCACCTGTTATTAGATAATGGTCTTAGTCATGCTGCAGTAGCTTTTACTTGTGTAGCTATCAATATTTGTTTTATTACGATGGCTTGGATGGGGCGGTCTTTAGGTCCAAATTATCTTTTATTAATATTGCTTTCATTAGCCTTTAGCGGAATAGGCTTGCTTTATTATAATAAGAACCGTCGAAAAATGGTTGTTGCAAAACGACTTGATGGAGCTACGGAGTTAAAAAGAGCTTCAAGGGTCGTTACTCTTACTAAAGAAGCAAAACAGCTAACTGAAGCTGACAACAACTAAGCTGTAAATACCATTATATTTTCTACGCTAACAGCTTCATAATAATTCACTTTTATTAGCTTTGCAGTTCTCCGGTAATTTTACCGGAGTAGAATTTCAAAAACTAGAATATGTCAGATGATATTTCTTCCATTATTGCAGATGCCGATGACCATATGAATAAAGCCATAAGTCATCTTGAGTCTGAATTAGTAAAAATAAGAGCCGGTAAAGCCAATCCGCAAATGCTGGATAGTCTGGTAGTAGATTATTATGGTAACCCAACACCAATAAACCAGGTAGCAAATGTAAGTGTGATGGATGCCCGCACATTAACGATTCAGCCATGGGAAAAGAATATGTTGCAAGCTATTGAGAAGTCAATTATTGGCGCCAATATAGGCGTTACTCCACAGAATGATGGTGTTATTATCCGTCTTTCTTTACCTCCGTTAACGGAAGAAAGAAGAAAGGAGCTGGTTAAAAAATGCCAGGGTGAAGGAGAGCATACAAAAATTGCAATTCGTAACATACGAAGAGATGCAATTGAGCACATAAAAAAATTGCAAAAAGATGGTCTTAGTGAAGATGCAGCTAAAGATGGAGAGGCTGATGTGCAGGCAGCTACTGATAAAAATACGGCAGCTGTTGAAAAACACCTGGAAACAAAAGAAAAAGAAATTATGTCCGTATAAAAACTGGAATCAAAATTATTCAGCAACATCAATTGGTGTTGCTTTTTTTTTGTCCGGAAGATTAGCGAGGAAAACACCAAATAAAATAATAGCGAGGCAAAGCCATTTTACCCAAGATATTTTTTCTCCATCTATAAATCCCCAAAAGAGAGCAATGAAAGGAATGCCATATGTGACCAGCGAAGCAAAAAGCATCCCGGCTTTTTTTACAAGAATATAGAATAAAGCGGTGGCGATTGCACTACCAGCAATGCCAAGAGCTACACATGCCCAGATGGAATATTGTACAGCTGCACTATTAAAATTAAGATCCATAAATCCTTGCTGCCAGAGAATAAAGCCTGTAGGGATTGTCATAGCGGCAAGCGAAACAGTAGCAACATGAACCGGATTAAGCCCTTTTAAATAATGGCCAACCATATTTACATTAAGTCCATATAAAAAAGTAGCGATAACAATTAGCAACGTATACCCCAAATTTTCAAGACTAATGGTTTTATTATCAAGTATCATTGGAATAATAGTTAATAATACAAGCCCGATGAAACCGGTAACAACTCCCCATATTTTCTGCCATTTTATACGATCCTTAAAAAAGAAAATACCAATCACTACTACACATATCGGCGTTAATGAATTTAAAATCCCCGCTAATGAGCTATCGAGTTTTGTAATAGCTTCCGCAAATAAAAATGCAGGCAGCAGGTTTCCTACAATGGCACTTAGGATAACTAAACCTAATTTACTTTTTGGAATCTTATTAAAATGAAAAAAGGCAAAGGGAATAAAAACCAAGCCTGCCGAAAATATCCGGACTGCAGCAATTTGTACTGCGGAAAGGCCTTCCTGGCTATCATGCATCAGCTTAAATGAACTTCCCCAGATAATACAAAGTATTATGAAAATAACCCAGCTTGCAAATTTGTTATTCATATTGAATGGGCGCAAAGGTCATAAATTGAAAGGAATAATCGCTAATTAATTCACAGTGTAGTTCCGCTATCTACGAAAGAGTATATTGCAATACAATTTTATAAAGGAGAAGTATGGAAAAAATTAAATTAAGCGAAATTTCTACCCGGGCGCCAAAGGATTTTGATAAATCGGTTGCAAAAGAAAAAACAGCAGGCATTATTAAGGAACTGGATGAATTGCAAAACCTTTTATATGCCGAAGGGAAACATTCAGTTCTTGTTATTATTCAGGGAATGGATGCAAGTGGTAAGGATGGCGTTATCCGGAATGTGATGGGTAACATGAATCCGCAAGGCGTTACTGTAAAGTCGTATAAAGCTCCAACAGCGGAAGAATTGTCGCATGATTTTTTATGGAGAATACATCACCATGTGCCGCAAAAAGGGATGATACAGGTTTTCAACCGGTCGCATTACGAAGATATTTTGATTACACGAGTGCATAAGTGGTGCGATGACGAAACGGCAAAGAAGCGAATGGATGCTATTAATAATTTTGAGCAATTATTAGTAAATCATAACAACACACATATTCTTAAATTTTATCTGCATATCTCAACTGAAGAGCAGCAGGAAAGATTAACGGAAAGAGTGAGCAATCCTGCTAAAATGTGGAAGTACAATGAAAAAGATTTTGAAGAAGCAAAACTTTGGGATATTTATATGCAGATGTACGAAGATTGCTTCAATAACTGTAATAATCCGGAATGGACAATTGTGCCGGCAGATCAGAACTGGTATAAAGAATACACCATCGCAACAAAACTGATTGATTTATTAAAAAGCCTGAATATGCAGTTTCCTGGTTTTAAAAAATAACCTACAGCTATTCCATGCTTTGTTTAAGGAATTTGGTTGCTTGTCGTAATTTTTGTTTTGTATTTATTTTTTAGTAGGTTATATCCTTTTAATACAACTAAATTTAATTTTTATGGGAATGATTAAAGAATTTAAAGACTTTACGTTAAAAGGCAATGTTGTTGATCTCGCAGTTGCCGTTATTATAGGCGGTGCTTTTGGTGCCATTGTAACAGCTTTAGTTGATAAAATATTGATGCCCATTATAGGCTCAATTATCGGTCAGCGTTTTGATACCTTAACTGCCAACGTAAACGGTGTTGCTATTCAGTATG
>JBDSUW010000033.1:0-12074 GCA_039927535.1 Chitinophagaceae bacterium
GTGTCAGTGGTGTCCAGTAATTCGCGTCGGAGCTGGCTGATCTGACTCCGCAATTCAGCCGCTTGGACAGATCGCAGGCTGCTGCTGGTATTCTCTGGAAACGGCATAATCACTGAAACATAGACCAGGCCTGAAATAACCTGTTCCTGCTTCTTGTCCTGCTTCTGTAGATTTGATTATTGTTGTGCCCAATTTTACTTCAACAACAGGTTCGCTGCTCAGCCATTCTGTTCCCTGCAACAATAAAGCATAACAAGCTTCGGCAGTAGCCTTAGTTGTTTTCCAGTTATTGGTTTGTTTATTTTTTAATAACCATGTTCTCAGGTCGTCAACTGTTTTTGTGTCTTTACCTGCTTCCTGGAATGCTGCAATTAATAATGCTTGTGTTTCTATTGGTGCCTGGTACCAGAACCATCCATTGGTCTGATCTTTCCAGTACATTCCAAGTTCTTCATTGTTGATGGATGTTTCTTTTAATGATTTAAGAATGGCAGCAGGAGTTTTTGCATCATCTGTTCTGTGTAATGCTAATGCAATCATACCCTGCATGTATTTGCTTTGGCCAACCCATGTTTGCTGCGTTCTTCCACGGAAATAAGTATAAGCTGTCATCGAAGCTGCTGCAATTTTATATTCAGGGAAGAAACTTCTCATATACAGATACTGAATCGTTGTATAACCTGGAGTATATTTTTTAAGATCGGTTTTGTACTTAATCAGGTCATCGTAGTCCTCTTTTATTTTTCTGTCTAAATAAGGGATTGCCGTTGCCAATATTGATTTTATATTATCATCCTGGCCTTTTGCAATAGCATTCAGTTTTTTAAGATGGCCGATGCCTGTTACAATATACTGCGTCATATAACGATCATCAGGTCCACCGGTAAACCAAACAAAACCACCATTGCTACTTTGCATTTGTTTCAGCTTTGCATAAGAATTATTCAGCTGCTCACTCATTTTTATCATATCGAAGAGTAAAGCAATGTTTCTTTTTTGTTCTGCTTCATTCTTTGCTTGTAATACCCAAGGCGTTTCTTCCAGCATTACTGCTTTCAGTTCCTGATTTTTTTGCAGATTACTCATCAATGCAGCGGTATCTTTTATTTTCCATTTATCAAATACCTCTTTGATGCGGGGCGATGAATTGGAGATATGCGTTGCTAAAGAATTGGCATAATACCTGTTCCAGGTTTGTTCTGAACATTCATATGGATATTCCATCAGATAGGGTAGAGCCTGTACGGCATACCATGCAGGATTTGAAGTATATTCCAATGTGAGTGCATAATGCTGTAAGGTTTCACTCTTGCCGCTGTTTAGTAATTTATCAAAGCTGAAATTCTTCGTGCCATTTCCTCTCATAGGCAATTGCATTGTTTCTGTTACCAGCATTCTATTCGTAAGAACTGGTAAAGCATTTTCTTCTCCATCGGAATAATTACCGGCTTTAGCTACAATTCTCCAAACCAATGCATTGTTAAATTGGTAAGGAATTTCAATTGGGAATTTCACCACTTCGCTTTGCCCGGCTGCTACTGTGAAATACTGATTAGGAATTACATTGTGAAACTGTCCATCAACCGGATCATTGGTAGTGGCATCAAATAATTGTAAGGAAACAGTTCCTGTCATTTCTTTATCAGACAGGTTAACAATTTTCGAATTCAAATCAATTTTATCTCCTTGTCTTAAAAACCTAGGTGGATTCGGCTGCACCATCAGTTCTTTTTGGGTAACGATTTCTTTGGTGCTTGTACCAAAGGCAGCATCTTTTGTATGCGCCAATGCCATGAATTTCCATTTGGTTAATGCTTCCGGCATAGTGAACGAAAATTCAATTGCACCTGTGCTGTCTGTTCTGAGATCGGGGAAGAAGAAAGCTGTTTCATTCAAGTTCTTTCTGATTTTAACGTCGCCAGATTGGTCTTTATTTTTTTTGTCATTAAGATTATCAGGTTGACCGTCTTTGTCAGTATCCGCTTTTTTTATTGCTACATCTCCTACAACAACAACTTCATTCATACTCTTTTCTTCAGAAGGTGGTGGTGCTCCATCAGCGTTTTCGTTAGCTGTTGGTGCTGGATTAGCAACTCGCATCACTCTTGAATCAGCACCATAATAATTCCCATCACCAAAAGCATAAAGGTTAAGTTGGTCGTAATTCTTTACAACATATTTACCTGCTTGCTCATTGATATAACGCTGATTGGATTGTACTTGACTAAAGTTTTGCGTACCAATCCAACTGTTTCTATTATAATAAGAAGGCCAGATGGAAGGCTTATACCAATTATGTGGTACAAACTGATCCAGTGAGGCATCATACATACTTCCCAACATTTCTGCAGCTACTTTTTCTTTTTTCAAACCTGTAATTCTCAGCTTCCATTTTTCTTCGCTGCCGGGTAAAGTTTTATCTCGGTAGGTAGCATATTCAATGCTGAGTTCTTTGTTTGTCCAAGGAATACTGATGGTCTGATTCAGTTGATAAAAACGATTATGTTTGATAAACATCCAGCCAACGCCATAACCCGGACGGTCTCTTTCTGTTACCAGGTAATTGAATTTTCTCTTTTCATTGTCTAACTTAATAAATGAATAGTCAACTACCGATGAAATATTGTTATTGTCGTTTTTGTCTAACTGATACACTACAAATAAATTATCTGCAGCTGTTCCTAGTTCAATGTTTGCTGTTTCACCAGGTTCAACAGATGTTTTTGTATTGCCTAGCCATAAGTAATCTGCACGGTTCAGTTGATTGCTCTTTTCGTCAAACAGTTCAATGTATTTTACATCCTTTACAATTTCTCCATTCTTATCTTTTGTTTCTATTTCTATAATGTAGAAACCGGGACTGTATTTCCCATTCACTATTGACCATTCACCATTCACCCTGCTTGAATCAACTTTATTGAAAACTTCCTGTCCCTTCTCCCAGCTTTTCGGATCGGTTTCATTATCATACTCGTCAAAAGGAAATAGTTTGATGTATTCAGCCTTACTCATTACAAACTGATCGGGCCTTTCCCAATAGCGGTCACGAATCAGTCTTTTTTCTTCTTTCAATTTGCTGATGGTCACTTTTACTTTGGCTGGTTCATATTCGCCGTTCATATTTTGTGTACGTATAGATAATGACTTCAAACTATCGGCAGGTAATGTAGCCGGAACAGAGGAAACGAGTATCAGTGATTTATAACTTACAGAAACAGATTTTTCTCCGCTTCTTGTTTCGCCATTTATATCGGTTACATCTGCGTAAACTGTGTAATCAAATACTGGTTCAAATTTTTTATCAATCTTAAGGTCAGGGATTGCTGTAAATTCAATTACAAATTTTCCATCTTTATCTGTTTTTACTTCACCATGTGTGATTTCCATTTCCTCACTTGGCGGCTGCCACCAGCGGCGGAATAGCCAAGGATACAGAAAACGAGGTTGCCTTACTACTCTATATGTTACATTGGCGCCGTCAATATTATTTCCGGCATAAGCTTTTGCAATACCTGTTACCTTGATTTTGTCATTTACTTTATATGTTCCTTTGATAGGTTCATAGTCCACAAAAAATTTAGGCCGTTTGTATTCTTCTACTTTAAAACTAATATTGCCGCCATCCTTTTTTGTATAGATGGAGAATTGCCCGTTCATGCCCGTTTGTGGTAATTGGAATTTGCCACTGAAGGAACCATATTCATTTGTGGTTAATTTGATAGTATCTATATCTTTATAATTAGCATCTCTTAATATAACAGTGGTAGAATAATCAGCCTTTACGCCTCCGGTTTTTTCTACATTATTTCTTGTCAATACAATTCCTTTATAATAAACCGTCTGTCCTGGGCGATAAATAGCTCTGTCGGTAAACAGGTGTATGGAAGTGATTGACTTTGACTCCTGCGGCTGTTGATTATAATAATAGTAGTCGTAAGCAAGATCATTCATGAAAAGATGGTCATTGCCATGTTTTACATCTAGTAAAAAAGAATAATTTCTATTAGTATTCTTCTCTTCTTTTATTCTTTTTATTTTGAAAAAACCATTGGCATCTGTTGTATACAATTCACCTTTTGTCTTTTCATATTTAGATTGCTGGTAATTATAAGTTTGCTGCCAAAGCTGTACGGTGGCTTTTGCCAATGGCTGACCCGTGTTACGATTCAAAACAAAATAATCGCTGCCATTATTTACATAGCTAATTCCAGACACATAAAATAATCTAGCTCCGATAATTGTTTTCTTTCCGCTAAAATCATTTTGATCAGACGCCACCAGAAAATATTCCCCCGTCGGTAAGGCGTCTACTTTTATTTCAGTGCTATGCGTTTGCAAATCATTGGTGGCTGGTAGATTTTGTTGCCAGCTTTTATCAGCCTTAGCATCAGCAATAGCTGTCCAGAAGCGATTATCATATTGAGTTTCTAATAATTTTTTGAGATTTTCATCTGCTTTTATTATCCGCAAGTAAAGAGTATTGATGTTCTTATACTTGACCAATGTTCTGAAGGGTAGATCCGGCACATTTACTTTTTCAACAGAAAATTCTAAAGAAGGGCTGTTGATACTGCTCAGCAAATTGTAGCAATTTATTCTTCCTTCAGAAGAATCTTTTTGCATTAATACCTGCTCGCATATTTCTTTGGCCTTAATCCGGCTGTAGCGGTTCGTTGTGTCGCCATAAGGTTTGTAGGTATTGGCTTTCTCCTCATATATCATGGCGACTAGGTACCATGCCTGTGCCGCAGCCGGAACTTTATCATACTGATGAGCAATATGATTTAATGCATTAAAATAAAGTTGGTCTTTATCAGGATGAGTGGATTTTTGTTTTACAAATTGTAAGCGATGAATATCTGCATCAATCAATGCATCTGGTTTTGCATCATGTAAATGAAATGCAATCAATTTTTGATATATAAGTAAAGCTTTATGTTGTAAGGACATTGAATCCTTTGTCGGGAATTTCCGGATAATAAAATCTGCTGCCGGATCAAAAGCACTGGCCAGATCAATTTCAAAAGCATAGGCTGGTTTTTTAATATCCCGTTCATCATTATCAAAATAGGCGATAGCACGGTGAGCTAGCAGATCATACAGGGTTGGCCGCAGATGACGGACATTTCCCTTTGTTATTATTGCCTCAAATGGATCAAGTTTTGTTTGTTGTAAAAGTTTTTCATTTTTTAAGGATTGGAGATATAACTCTCCAATTTTTTTATGAAAGTCTTCGGCATCCCAAGTTGCGATATCAGTTTTTACAAAATCAGCTGTTTTAGTTCGGTTGTACAGTTTCCAGCGGTTTTGCTGATAATAATTCCAATACATATCAGCTTCCAGACTACTTAATATGGACGTGACAGGTTCTCTACTGGTTCTAATCTCTTTTTCAACTTCAGTAATGGAGAAAATTGCATTATCTTCCCGGTTTTCACTTTGCAACCCCATGATGTACACTAATGCCTTTATAACCTGTGCATCCTGCTTTTCCTTTTTTGCAAGATCATATATTAGTTTTGTTTCTGTTAATGCAGACTTGGGCAATCCTTTCTTAACAAAGTCTTCTACCTTCTTCCATTCTTTCTCGTAATTCTTTATGGACTCCTGGCCAAACGATGTCATACAAAACAAACTAAAAATTGAAATTAAAAGGATTATGGGCTTTTTGATTTGATACTTCATTCATTATTTTTTTTAAATCTTCTTTTGCAGACGAAATGTATGCGTAATAAGATGCCGTAAGAAGACAAATTTCATAAAAGTATTTGTTGCTAAACTCAGAAGCAGGAAGTTACCAAAAATGCTGCTGAACAAATGTGTCAATTTAATTATTTTTTTATATGATGAAAAGCAAAAAATTATTCCTTTAAAACGCTGAGCCAGCAAGCACTCCGGCATAAAGCTGCAAATAGATGGATTTTGACGGAAATGCCTTTAACTTTTTTTTGCAACAAATTTTAAAATGGTGGCATGAGATTGGAATTTCAGTTCAATGAAAACAATTACTATTCATTTAAAACAAACAACATGAAAAAAATCTTTACACTAATTATCGGCTCACTGTTCTCACTTTCGCTGCTGGCTTTTGATGGAAGCAGGTTAAGTGTGTCAACAGTAAGTAACAGCGAGGATTACAAAGTAGAAGTGGATGGCCGAAAATTCTCTTTAAGGGACAATGCCATTACTCTATCCAATCTTTCTGAAGGGTATCACCAGGTAAAAATTTTCCGTGAAGGAAAGAAGAGAAATGGAAATGACTTTGGATTTAACAGGAATGTAATCATTTACAGCAATCAGGTTTTACTGAAGAGAGGCTTTCACCTTGACATTACCCTTAATCGTTTTGGAAAGGCGTTAGTTGATGAACGCAAAATTGATAGAAAGGATGATTGGTATGATGAAGAAGACGATTATTATGACAATAATAGCGGTGGATGGAACAATACTTACGAAGATGGAATGAATGTAAGGGAGTTTGAGTCTGTAAAAGAATCATTGCGGAAAGAATGGTTTGAGAATAACAGAATGACTTCAACAAAATTCATTATCGACAAGAACAATTTCTCTACTACTCAGGTAAGAGAGTTGATGTTGCTTTTCACTTTTGAAAATAACAGACTTGAAATTGCTAAGTATGCATATAAGAAGACACTAGACAAGAACAATTACTATCAGTTAAACGATGCATTAACTTATAGCAACAGCAAAGATGAACTGGCCCGTTTTATCCGTCAATCCCGTTAAGAACCCTACATACACACACTAATAACATAAAAGCCTCTCCATCATTTGGAGAGGTTTTTATTGCAAAATTTTTTCCTATTCGTGAATTGTAGTCTCCCCTTTAGGGTAGACCTGCCTACCGTCAGCTACCGTGTGGACACATTTTTTATGTTACTAACTCTTTTGCTAATTTCCATCCTTGATAAACCATATTAAATTTATCAAGGCCATTTTTCATTGTAATTGGTCCTGGTGGTCTTTGCTTCAAGCTACCTTTCCATCCTCCTAATCTTGCAATTATCCAGGATGCCCATGCCAGTTTTTTATTTGATTTATTGCTTTTTACCTGGGTTCCCTTTTGTTCCATTTTTTTCTCTAATTCTTTTAGGCATTCTATTTCATCTTTAGTAAATACTTCTCTAATATTTTGGCTTTCATCATTATCATAGGCTAACAAAAGTTGCATAATCCTCAATAAATTATTTAACAATAATACGGTTAGCTTTCTAATTGCCCAGCCTTTTCCAAGCTGACTATCTTCTATTTTAAATCCTTGCTTTTTTAGCAATCTAAATAGCTGTTCAATATACCATCGCTGCTTATATAAGTTTACTATCTCCAACGCTTGTTCAAATGATTCAACTTCATGTGTTGTTAGTATACGCCACCTGATGCTATCTTTTGTTTCTATTCCGGTTTCTTTTGCTTCTACTAAGTACAACTCTTTGTTTGATGGAAGTTCTTTTGATTTTTTTCCACTGCTTTTAGTGATAACTACTTTTTTAAACCGGACTTCAATTTCTGCTATTCTATTCTTCTTGCTTTTTCTAAAGTCGCCCGTTATTGGTAATAAATACTTACCTGCTACTTTTTCCTTTGCAATAGTATCGTATAAATATGCCCCATCTGATAGCTTTCTATTATCCCTGCTTCTAATTAATAAATGTGTTTTTTCATCAGGGATAAGACAAAACTGTTCATAAATATCACCTTCTCTATCTTCTATAACCGTTACCATTCTGGCTGCATCTAAAACCTGCTTACTCTTTTGGCAGGCCTTTATCCATTTATAAGATTCTTTATCTTCTATAAATTGTTGCTTGTAAGCCTGTGTTGTATTATTGGATTTATCTTCCGCTCTATGCCACAATTGAATGTCGGAAAAACCCAACATCGTTTCTTTATCTGCATCTAAAACTAATGAACAATGAAGTAAAAAACCAAGCCCTTTCTTATTTCCCACCAAACCCACACCAGAATTTTCCTGTAAACGATTTTTATGATTACTCAACCCTATGCTACTGCTATCTTGTAAACATAATACATGACGTCCTTTTACATTTAAACTGCAACGATTGGTTATTTCAGAAATCAAATGTACTTCGGTAACCCTGTCATTTTCTAAAAATCTATAAAACCCCTTTTGTTCAGCTTCATTGGTGGTTGCTCCTTTTATACTACTTGTTCTTGTACTAAATAAAAGAGCACTTAACTGTTCTGCCCGCCTGTCCAGACGTTCGTCTGGAAATACATTTTCGTAGTTTGGTTTATGACTTACTCTGTCCATTTTTTACTACAAAATTACCTGATTTTGTGTCCACACGGTAGCTGCCGACAGGCAGGCATAACACCTCTACGAGGTTCAAAAAAATAACTCGCCAACGGTTTAAATAGTAGGATGTTTCCTAACCTGCAACTGTCTTTGTACTATTAAAGTCTTAAAAGCCGTTGTCCGTTTAATATTGCTGAACATCATTTTATATCTTTACCCGTAATCAATTTCTATGCAAAAACTACGTTTCTCTCTTTTTTTAATCGCAACAGCATTTTCATTTATTGCTTCGGCACAGTTTACCATTAGCGGCACTGTTTTAGATTCCGCCAGCCGTGAGCCATTGTTTAATGCCTCTGTATTTTGTCAGAACACTACATCAGGCACTGTAACAAATAAAGACGGAGAGTTTTCTCTTACCTTAAAATCCGGAGGATATGATCTCATCTTCAGCTACACAGGTTATAGCACACAAACAATAAGAGTAACAGAAAAAGGAACATTGGAAATCCTATTGATAAAGGAAGAAAAAAGATTGGAAGAAGTTATTCTGACCAACACATTTGAAGTAAAAGACGGCTGGGAAAAGTATGGCGACTTTTTTACCAAGAATTTTATTGGCGCCACACCCAATTCAACCAAATGCGTTTTATTAAATCCTGAAGTGCTGAAATTTTATTTCTATAAAAGAAGTAATCGCTTAAAAATACTGGCGACAGAGCCTGTATTAATTTCTAATAATGCATTAGGCTATAACCTCCGCTATCAACTGGATTCATTTGTCTATTACTATAAAACGGACAACTATATTTATCGTGGGTTCTGTTTATATACTGAAATGGAAGGCGAAGACAGCATTAAAAATGTTTGGAAAACTAATCGTGCCGTTGCTTACGAAGGTTCCAAGCTGCATTTTATGCGCAGCTATTACGATAGTACCGTTTACGAAGATGGTTGGGTAATAGATATGCTGAATGAAAAAGAGAAGAAGAAATTTAACCGTGTAACAAATCCTTACGACTCACTTTACTACGGCGCATTAGATAGTACGCTGCAAATCGAATTCTGGTATCCAAGAGTGTTAAGCATTGCTTACACCAATAAAAAACCGGAGCCAGAATACCTGAAGAAAATGAACCTGCCGAAAAATGTTTCTTACCCGATTTCTTATATTGAAATTTTAAATACGATTGCCGTAACTGAAAACGGATATTACTACGATCAGAAGGACTGGATAAACCAGGGTTATTGGAGCTGGAAGAATGTTGGCGACCAGTTGCCGTATGATTATTGGCCAGATTAGATTTATTTTCCCATAACCTTTTCCCACAACTGCGGTATTCTTTTTATCCAAACCAATTCCCGCCTGGCCGCACCCGCATCCTGTGCAGGAGCACCCCAATAAATTTTATTACCCTCCAGATTGTGATTGACCCCCGTTCTTCCTAATAAAACAGCATTGCTTCCAATAGTCAGGTTTTTGTTGATAATCACTTGACCCCATAAAGTAACCCCCTCTTCAATGGTAACTACACCTGCAATAACTACATTAGCTGCAAACAAACAATTTTTACCAATTACAGTATCATGGCCAATGTGAATCATATTATCCATTTTGGTGCCTGCTCCGATGATTGTATCATGGCTTACGCCTCTGTCAATTGTACAATTAGCCCCTATTTCCACCGCATCTTCAATAATAACCCTTCCGCAGCTATTCATTTTTTTGTAATGAAAATCTCTGTTTGTTTTCTTGTTATAATAAAACGCATCGCTTCCAATAACCGTTCCTGCCTGAATGATAACATTGTTTCCAACAATACAATGATCGAGGATTGTTACATTCGGATGAATGATACAATTCTTTCCAATTGATACATGATTTCCTACAAATGCACCGGGCATAATAAATGTTCCCTCGCCAACAGATGAAGTATCGCTTATCATTTTCATAGAAGGTACAAACGGTCTGTAAAAATTCACAATCTTTAAATAAGCTTCAAAAGGATCATCCACAATCAACAATGTTTTGCCTTCGGGAATTTCTGTTTCCGTATTGATGATTATAAATGTAGCCGCAGAGTTTATACAGGTTGAATAATACTTTGGATGATCTACAAAAACCAAATCATCCTTCTCTACTTTGTGAATTTCATTGATGCCGGTTGCAGAACCATTTACATTTCCTTTTAGTTCAGCACCTATAAGTTGAGCAATAGTAGTAACAGGAACAGGAGTTTCAAATCGCATAGTTTGTTTTTTTAAACGCCAAAATTTGGCGCATTTCATGCAAAGGTAGTAACCTGTTTATTGGAAATAATAATCATAAACAGACGAATTCATGCTTTTTTGCCGTTTGTTACAATATTTTTTTAAACTATTTTTCACCCCTTTATTCATTGTTTTTTATGCATTCCGCTGATAACAAAAAGTAGAAATGAATGTGGATCAGTTTATTGTTTTTCTATATTTTAAAAAATACAACAAGCTACAAACCTTAGCTGTACTGTGTTGTATCCGTTATAAAAAACAACATCATAAAAAACATTTTATAAAAAACGATTTACGTTTTTATGAAATATAATTTTTTCATTCAATTTTAAGCCATGCTTATCCACAGCAAGTTTTAAAATGTTAATAAAATAAATGGAAATATTTTTTTGGTTACTGAAAATTCTTTTTAATATTGTGTAGGGAAATTTATTTCCCTGTACTTACTAACCCATCTATATATTAATCCCTCTGGTACTCCAGGGGGGTTTTTTATTGCAGCAAAATTATTTCCCACTAAGACACCCAGCTCACAAAGTTTTTATTTTGTATTTCCTACTATTATTTTCTTAGAGGACTTAACGTCTTGATAGGAAAGAAAAAATGAATTGATTAATTAAGATACCTTTACGAAAATCTAAAAACAGTACATGCTAAAATCAATGACAGGGTTTGGAAGATCAGAAAAAAATGTAGGAGATAAAACTTTCCTTGTAGATATAAAATCGCTTAACGGAAAACAATTTGAACTACAACTGAGATTACCTTCTATCTTAAGACCTTTTGAATTTGACATCCGCCGCATTTTATCCGGACAACTTAGTCGTGGTAGTGTGGACTGCAATATCAGTCTGAAAGACACCGGCAATGCTAAACCTGTAACTATTAATACAGATCTTGCTAAAGCCTATTTTAAACCATTATCAGAATTGTCCACAACATTGGGGCTCGATGCTTCTAATATATTAAGCACATTGGTAAAACTGCCTGAAGTTATTACTCCCAGCAGCGAAACCTTAACGGATGATGAATGGAAAGACTTTCAAAATGTGTTGCAAGCGGCCATAGATGCTTTAAATAAACACCGGCTGAATGAAGGAGCAATGATTGAGCAAGATCTTTTGACCCGAATCACTAATATCGAAAACCAGCAAACCGAAGTAATTAAGCTGGAGCCTCTTCGGCAGCAAAAAATAAGAGAAGGCATTACCCGCCTTTTGGAAGAAAATGTAGGCAAGGAGAATTATGATGGCAATCGTTTGGAACAGGAACTGATCTATTACATCGAAAAAATAGACATTACTGAAGAACAGGTTCGACTGAAAAATCATTGCGATTATTTTAAATCATTATTAGCGGATGGCGAAGAAGCCAAGGGAAAGAAGCTATCTTTCGTTTTACAGGAAATAGGCCGGGAAATAAACACCACAGGTTCTAAAGCCTATGACTCTACTATACAGAAATGTGTGGTGATGATGAAGGACGAACTGGAAAAGGCGAAGGAGCAGGTTTTAAATGCATTATA
>JBDSUW010000034.1:0-48771 GCA_039927535.1 Chitinophagaceae bacterium
CTGGAATCATTCAGAAGCGACCGTGAATGCAGCCGCTAATGCCGATTTCTGGCAATTGGATGTTTGGGCACAGGCAAAAGTTTTCCTACCACAAAAATTTGAAATTGCTACCGATGTAAATTCACAGTTTAGACAGAAAGACCCACGTTTCCCACAAAACAATAATTACACTAAATGGAATGCCACTATTACAAAGCGATTCTTTAAAGAAAATGATTTTGAATTAAAGCTAGGTCTATACGATATCCTTAATCAAAACCGTGGATATCAGCGAAACTTCAACAGTTATAGTTTTACAGAATCTTATTATACAACATTAAAGAGATTCTGGCTGCTTACGGCAACCTGGAATATTTCTAAAAATGGAAAACCTGCAACCGGCTTTTAACTAAAGAACAATGAAAATAAATATTTTAATCCTCATTCTTTTCTCCTGCTTATATGCAAAAGGCCAATTGTATATCAGTGATGGCAGTATTGAATTTGAAATGCGTATTAATAATCATAAAACATTTGGAGATGGTATATGGGGCGAAATGTTTAAAGACAAAATACCTCAATTTTCAACAAATTATTTTGACTATACTTTTAAAAACAATAAATCCGTATATAAATTTTCACACCGCGATGAAAAAAGCAAATTGCCCTGGAATAATAATAACTACGAAGATGACAATTTATGGTATAATGACTACAGTAGTGGCACTTTTATTAATCAGAAATTTGTATTTGACGATACTTACCTGCTCAGCGATTCGCTACTAAAAATAGATTGGAAATTAGTACCCAACGAAACCCGTGATATTGTCGGATTTAATTGCCGCAAAGCTGTTGGTATCATCTTCGACAGTGTTTATGTGTTTGCTTTTTATACTGACGAGATCACCATTAGTGGAGGACCAATGGGTATTAACGGACTACCGGGGATGATCCTTGGCATCACTATTCCAAGGATGTATAGTAGCTGGATTGCAACCAAGCTACAAGTGAACGGAGTTAATACCAACATCATAACTCCTCCTCAAAAAGGGAAAAAGAAAAAAGCTGCTGATCTGCAACAGACTGTAAAAAAAGCAACCAGCGATTGGGGTAGTTGGGGGCAACAATCTGTCTGGAATATTTTTTTATAGTACTTAAGCCGTTGTACGGACTAAACAACAAATCCATTCGGAATAATAGCTCCTTTCTTCACAACAACAATTCCATCTTTTACTGTATAGAGTGCATGATCCACATTTTCTAAATGACTGCCCCCATTTATTCTTACATCATTTCCAATTCGTACATTCTTATCAAGTATGGCGTTTTTAATATAACACCGGTCTCCAACTCCAAGTAAAGGAAGCCCATTGGAAGATATATCCGCAATATCGTTAAGCGTTTCATAATAATCATTACCCATCATATAGGTGCTTACAACAGTGCTGCCATTTCCTATTCTGGATCTGATACCAATAACACTGCTTTCTATTCTTGAAGCATGGATAATAGAGCCTTCTGCTACTAAGGTTTTTTCTAACGTAGTGCCACTTATTTTGGCTGGCGGCAACATCCTCGGTCTTGTGTAAATATTCCTGTCATTATCAAAAAGGTTAAATAAAGGAATCTCTTTTGTGAGGTCAAGATTTGCTTCAAAAAAGGAATAAATATTCCCTATATCTGTCCAGTAACCATCATATTGGTAGCTGGCCACTTTATATTTTTCTATCGAATCAGGAATAATCTCTTTACCAAAATCAGTGGCATCTTTGTACTCCTCTCTCAACAGTTCATAAAGCAGTTTAGTATTAAAAATATAGATACCCATTGATGCCAGATAGTTTCTCCCTTTTTTCTTCATCTCATCACCAGTATCGCTGACCCAATCAGCAAGTAGTTCCTTTTTGGGTTTTTCTATAAATGATTTGATTAACCCTTCCCCAGACTTAAGAATGCCAAATTCCGGTGCTTCTCTTTCTTCAACGGGAATTGTTGCAACAGAAATGTCTGCTCCCAAGGCTTTATGATTATCCAGCATTTCTGCAAAGTCCATCTGGTAAAGCTGGTCACCAGATAATATTAAAATATAATCACTTTCAAATGGTTCGATATGGCGTAAGCCCTGTCTTACGGCATCTGCCGTTCCCTGAAACCAAGTTGGATTATCAGGAGTTTGCTCTGCTGCCAGTATATCTACAAAGGCTTTGCTGAATACACTAAAATGATAGGTATTTTTAATATGCCTGTTAAGCGATGCGGAATTGAATTGCGTCAACACAAACATTCTTCCTATACCATTATTCAAACAGTTTGAAATAGGTATGTCCACTAATCTATACTTTCCTGCAATAGGAACAGCAGGTTTAGAACGGGCAGCTGTTAATGGAAATAATCTTGAGCCGGCACCACCGCCAAGTATAATTGCCAGAATTTCTTTTGAATGCGTTATTGTTCGTATTGCCATAACTAACTTTTTTATTTTAATGACTTGTATAAATCAATGTATTGTTGAGCAGAACTGTCCCATGAATGATCGATCGTCATCATGTGACCTCTCATCCAGCTATAAAGGTCAGGTTTATTAGTGTAAAGATCTATAGCTCGGCCAACCGAATAAGTAATATCTCCAACATTAGCCTGGTCGAACCGAATACCAAAACCATTAGTATCACCCATATCTGTTACTGTGTCTCTTAGTCCTCCAATATTTCTTACCATCGGAACAGTTCCGTAACGCAAAGCATACATCTGGTTCAATCCACAAGGCTCTACCCTGCTCGGCATCAACAAAAAATCTGAACCGGCATACATTAAATGACTAAGCGGCTCACTATAACCAATGTAAGAATTAAAGTAACCATTAAACTTGTGTTTCATCTGATCCAACTGATCTTCCAATTGCGGATCACCGGAACCCAGCACTAAAAAATTAGCATGCCCATTGTGCTGATAAATTGACTGACTGATTGCTTCGGGTAATAGATCTGCTGATTTCTCTCCTACTAACCTTCCAATAAAAGATATCAATGGTTTATCAGGATCTAACCCAAACTTACCAGCCAGTTCCTTTTTATTTTTCCGTTTTCCTTTTTCTACTAATTTCTTATCATAGTTTTTGGCGATGAGGCTATCCGTTAGTGGATCCCAAACCTGAGTGTCTATTCCATTTAAAATACCGTGACTTTTCCCTTGCTCATAGCCAAATAAATCTTCCAGTCCGTTTGCTGCATCTTTCAATTCATCTAAGTAGCTATGACTAACGGTGGTAACTTTCCATGCACATTTAACTGCGGATGCCATCGGGTTAATAGTTTTCTCCCAATCCAGCATTCCCCATTTCCAGCTATCGAAAGATGGAAGTAAGTAATATTTATCCCATGGAATCCAACCCTGGTATTGGGCATTATGCACGGTAAACACTGTTGGTATATCTGCCATATTATCCCGAAATTCCAATGCATATTTTACAAAAAAAGGAATAAGACCGGTGTGATGATCATGACAATGAAGTACATCAGGCTTATGTGCCCATTTACTGATCCAGTCGCAAACGGCTACTTGAAATGAAAGGAACCTTTCTGTATCGTCATCATACCCATATATTTTTTCTCTGTCTAATAATCCATTAATATCAACCAGATATAAATCAAAACCCAACTTATTAGTCTTTTCTTTAATAATGCTATAATGAAAAAACTGTGGGCCTATATGCTGGCCGCCTTCATGTACCAGTTCCCACTCATTATCATATAAAAACTTAGTACGGTACATTGGCATCACCACTTTTGTAACATGACCAAGTTCTGCTTGATACTTAGGTAAGGCACCTACAACATCTCCTAAGCCTCCAGCTTTTGCAACTGGGTAACATTCTGCCGCTATATGTACAATCTCCATAATTAATTAATAACTGATTCTGTTGAAATTAGGTTGTTTATTGATGAAAACAAAAATACCGCAACACAAACGAACCTGATATTTTGCCAATTCTATTTACCCCTAAATGAATTTACTCATTTTTTATACAACCTGCCAACAATACAAACAACTGTTTTTTAACGTAACCAAAATTTGTTATACTTTCATCACCTAGTTAAAAATAAACAATCATTTAATATGAATCAACCCAAACAACCTACGAACTATGGTGCATTAGGCACTTTGGTAACTGTGTTTTTTTTCTGGGGATTTATTGCTGCCGGCAATAGTGTTTTCATTCCATTCTGTAAGCACTACTTCCATCTTGACCAATTTCAAAGTCAGTTAATAGATTTTGCATTTTATACTGCATATTATATAGGAGCATTATTGTTATTCATTTTTGGTACTGTGGGGGGGAAAGATCTTGTTGGCAAATGGGGATATAAGAAAAGCATTGTTTATGGTCTTCTCTTTTCGGCTTTAGGAGCAGCTGCAATGATTATGGCAGTGAATGGCAACAGTTTTGCAGGAATGCTGGTTGGATTATTCATAGTTGCTCTTGGTTTTTCTTTGCAACAAACAGCCGCTCAGCCTTTCGCAATTACATTGGGAGATCCCGCCACTGGTACAGCCAGGGTTACTTTAGGAGGTGCGGTTAATTCATTTGGAACTTCCATCGGCCCATTAGTTGTTGCCTTGGCGTTGTTTGGTACCACAGCTGCTATCACCGATGATCAAATTGCTTCACTCAGTCTTTCCAAAGTAATCATTTTATATGTAGGTGTTGGAGCTCTCTTCATAGCTGCAGCGGCAATGTTTAATTTTTCTAAAAAAGTTCCTTCGGGCATTATACTTGAGAAACCAGAAAGTGGAAACAAAGCATTGCTCATGTTAATCATCATGACAGTTTTGTTAGGCGCAATGTTTGTTCCCGTATTCGGCACTTACAAAACTCCATTGGTAAATGCAACCGAAGCTGAACAAAGAGCCTTAGAAATGTATCGTCTCCGCTGGTTACTTGGCGCATTAGCCGTTGTAGTAGTTGGACTTTTGGCTTCAAACTTTAGTGCAAGAAAAAAACCTGAAGGTTGGGGTGCTATGCGTTATCCTCAGTTGGTATTGGGTATGCTTGGCATTTTTACTTATGTAGGTGTAGAAGTTGCTGTTGGTAGCAATCTGGGCGAATTATTAAAACAAAAAGAATTCGGTTCTTTGTCTGCCTCTCAAGCCACACCATATATTATGATGTATTGGGGAAGTTTGATGATTGGTCGATGGACAGGTGCTGTGGGAGCATTTAATTTTAGCAAAGCTAAAAAACAACTATTACAGGTTGTTGTTCCCTTAATAGCATTTGGAATTCTTATTCTGATCATTTACTTATCAAATTATAATGTATCAGCTTTATATTATTATGTAATATGTGTTATCATATTGATTGCTGCGTTTTTCTTAAGCAAAGACAAACCAGTTCAAACATTGTTGATCTTTAGTCTGCTTGGTATTGCCGGAATGGTAATTGGTTTATTATCCACAGGAACAGTAGCAATCTATGCATTCCTTAGTGCGGGGCTTTGTTGTTCTATTATGTGGCCATCAATTTTTAGTTTGTCAATTGCAGGGCTTGGAAAATATGAATCTCAGGGGTCAGCATTTTTAATTATGATGATACTTGGTGGAGGTATAATCCCTCCTATACAGGGAAAGCTGGCGGATGTGATAGGCATTCATCAATCGTACATTGTTGCAGCAGTCTGCTTTGCTTATCTGGCATTGTTTGCATTTTTAGTAAAAGGAATTTTGCGCAAACAGGGGATTGATTACGATGCAGAAATAAGTGGTAGCGGACATTAATAATTAAAACCAATAAATAGTATGTCAGATTTTGCAATAGGAATAGATATAGGTGGCACTAACACAAAATTTGGAATTGTAGATAAACAAGGAAAAATTCTTTGCCAAGACAGAATGCTTACGAATGATGGCGATGGGGTGCAGGAGTTTATTGATGAATTACATAAAAAATTAATGCCCCTGATTGAAAAGACTGGTGGTCTTGAAAAATTTGCAGGCATCGGGGTTGGCGCACCTAATGGTAATTATTATTCCGGCACAATCGAATATGCTGCTAACCTGAAATGGCGAGGCATAATCCCCTTTGCCAAAATTACAGCTGAAAAATTTGGTCTTCCTGTAAAACTCACTAATGATGCTAACGCTGCTGCGATGGGAGAAATGATGTACGGATGTGCAAAAGGCATGAAACATTTCATCACTATCACTTTGGGAACAGGTGTAGGCAGTGGAATTGTAATTGATGGAAAAATTGTGTTAGGCCATGATGGATTTGCCGGTGAGTTAGGTCATACAATTATAAGACCGGGAGGTCGGTTACATGCTGGAACTGGCATTAGAGGGTCTCTTGAATCTTACGCATCTGCAACCGGTGTTAGAGAAACTGCCATTGAGTTGTTGACGAAAAATCCAAAAGAAAAAAGCTTACTAAGAGACTATAGTATCAATGATCTTATTACCAGCAAAACTGTTTATGACTGTGCTGTAAAAGGCGATAACATTGCTAATGAGGTGTTTAATTTCACTGGACAAATATTGGGAGAAGCTTTAGCAAACTTTGTTTTATTTTCTTCACCAGAAGCAATTGTTTTATTTGGAGGTCTTACAAAAGCTGGAGATTTACTTATGCATCCAACAAGACAAGCAATGGAAGAAAGCCTAATTCAGATTTTTAAAAATAAGGTCAAACTGATTTTTAGCGAATTGAATGAAGCTGATGCCGCTATCCTTGGTGCCAGCGCATTGGTTTGGGAAAATTAATCATACAACATAACCTATTTTAAAAGCCCTGATACGAATACATATCAGGGCTTTTAAATAAAACTATTTTATAGTATATCAGAATGCTTTTTTAGGTTCTTCGGTTCCTTTAATTTTTACCAGGTTTTGCTGATTAATCATATCATTCATCACTTTCATTGCCTGATCGAGATAGATATCTTTCTGTAATGTTTTTAACCACAGCTGAAATCTCTCTTGCTTGTTTTTATCATCTGACCAGCGGTTTACTTCGTTTGGTAATGCAGCAACATCCAATTCATTTTTTAGTTTTAATAAAGTTTCCAATTGCTTTACAGTTTTGCGGATAGCTTCTTGTTCTTCTTTATACTTATCTATTTGTAAAGAATACACTTTGTTATTTTGATTAGATAGCCATTCTGCACTTTCCTTAATCAAACTAAATGTATTATCATTGTGTAAACGAGTATTACTTAACTGCTGAATCGTTTTTAAATCATAACCAGGATTCCAGTTTTTATAGCTGGCTTTATTAATCTCATCCCAAGGTAAAGCGTCTTCATCATCTTTTTCCCTCACTTTAAGGTATTCAAGATTATCAGGTAAAACGATATCAGAGCTTACACCTTTCAGCTGTGTAGAACCTCCGTTAATTCTATAAAACTTCTGCAAGGTCAGTTTTACTGTTCCTAATTCTGCATTAGAAAGAGAGAAACCGTTTTCATCCAAACCAATATTACGCTGCACAGTTCCTTTTCCATAAGTAGAAGTGCTTCCGATAATAACTCCTCTACCATAATCTTGAATGGCTGCTGCAAAAATTTCGGAAGCAGATGCACTGAATTCATTTACCATTACTGCCAATGGTCCTGTATATAAAACATTACGGTCTTTATCTTTCAACACACTTGCATTATTCTCTCTGTCTTTTACCTGTACAATTGGGCCATCTTCAATAAATAAGCCAGCCATTTGTACTACATCATACAAAGAACCGCCCCCATTGTTTCTAAGATCAATGACAATACCATCAACATTCTCAGCCTTTAATTTAGTAACTTCATTTGCAACATCCGTAAAACTTCTATTGCCATTCGGTCTGTCGAAATCTGCATAAAACTCAGGAAGGAAAATATAGCCGATCTTGGATGTTTCATTTTTTACAATGGCACTGCGGGCAAATGTTTCATCTTGTACAATTTCGTCTCTGATAATAGTAACTACTTTCAATGTTCCATCCTGCTTACGCAATGTCAGGTTTACTTCAGTTCCTTTCTTACCACGAATCAGTTTTACAGCATCGGTAACTACAAAACCAGTTAATTCAACAGGATCTTCTTTACCCTGTGCTACTTTTACAATTACATCACCTGCTTGTATTTCACCTGATTTCCATGCAGGACTTCCGGTTAATACACTTGCTACTTTAATATTTCCTTCTTCATATTGTAAAGAAGCTCCGATTCCGTAAAACCGGCCACTCATTTCTTCATCAAAATATCTTTTATCTACCGGAGGAAAGAATTCTGAATGCGGATCAAAAGTTGTAGTAATGGCATTTACAAACATGTTGAACTTATCATCATCATTAAACTTCAACCGATACCGGTCAAAAGTTCTGTCCATTATTTTCTGAACTTTCTCTCTTGCTTCTTTCTCCAGTTCGGTATCTGATTTTACAACAAACCCTTCTTTGCCTTTATTCTTATCTCTTGCTTCTAATAAATCAGCATACCGTTCAAGTGTCATAAATTTTAATTTCTTTCTCCAGCGGTCTTTTCTTTCTTCCGCCGTTACAGGATAGTCCACTTTATCCGGATCAAGCTGTACTGACTCATCAATAGAAAAATTAAATGGTTTTGAAAGAAACTCATTGCTTATTGTTGCAGTTTCTTCCATTCTGCTATTAAATGATTTTCCGGCAGCCAGGAAAAATGCTACTGGTGCCCCTTTGATTTCATCATCAATAGTTGTTTCAAATTTTTTCAACGCATCAATATCACTTTTCAGAAAAATATTCTTCTCGGCATTAATATCAGTAATGTATTTTTTGAAAATTTTCTTTGAAAAATCGTCATTAATATCTTGTGGACTATAATGAGCTTGTTTAAGCATTTCTCCAACTAATTTCAAGATCTGCTCATACTTTGTAGGTGGATTTGAAGTTGCTCTTTTACCATTTTCCATTGTTTTAAAAGCAAGAAACGATGCAGCTACAATCAAGAGAATCACAAAGGGAAGTCTTTTCATATTCATAAGGTATTTAAATGTCTTGGACATAGATCAAAAATAACGCAAAAACCTTGTTTTTCTTGCCTTTGCAGGGTTTTAACAACTGTTTTTGAAGAATGGTAGTAATTCCATCGTAAAAACAGAACTATTTTTCAATAAATAGTTTACTGGAATAGTTCTTTTATTTTTACTGAAATCTCATTTTACCTATTTTTGCAATCCGAAATTTCCGGCTTCGGAAAATAGTGACGGATAAATGGTGGTTATAGCTCAGTTGGTTAGAGCATCAGATTGTGATTCTGAGGGTCGCCGGTTCGAGCCCGGTTAGCCACCCGTTAAGACCCCGTTTCAAACGAGACGGGGTTAATTTTTTAGATTAAAATTTTAAAATGAGCTATTGGTTTTTATTATTCCCCATTGTTTCTGCTTTTATCGGTTGGATAACCAATTGGGTGGCCATCAAAATGCTTTTTCATCCTAGAACACCGAAAAGAATATTGGGTATAACTTTTCAGGGAATATTTCCAAAAAGGCAACTAAAATTTGCTGAGAAACTGGGTAAACTGGTAAGCGAAGAATTTCTCTCTTTCGATGATATAGAAGCGAAAATCAGCAACCCGGAAAACCTAAAACAGATTATGCCAATAATAGAAACTCATGTGGATGATTTTCTGAGAAACAAACTTAAAGATGAGATGCCGGTTATCAGTATGTTTATTGGGGATAAAACAATTGACAATCTGAAGACCATATTCATGAAGGAGATTGAAACATTATTACCAATAGTAATGAAGCAATATGCCGCTAATTTAAAAACTGAACTAGACCTGGAACAAATAGTAATTACGAAAGTAGCAGCCTTTTCAACAGACAAGCTTGAAGAAGTGCTTTACCAGATCATGTCCAAAGAATTTCGTTTTGTTGAAATAATTGGAGCTGTAATTGGTTTCCTGATAGGAATGTTGCAAGTTTTATTTACTTGGTTTATAAATAAAGGTTGATAAACCAAACATTTACCATTTATAAGTGTAATACTCAGTTCATCAAGTTCTGTAAGGTTGGTCAGCAAGTTCTGACACCGTTACACGTCTAAATATCAAATCAACAAAATGAGATTCTTTTTAATCCTTTTAGCTTTATTATCAATTAGTTATATTTCAGTTGCCCAGTTTCCTGGTGGTGGTCGCCCTGGTGGTGCCGGTGGTCAGCAAATAACTGGAACCATGTATGGAAAAATCATAGATGGTATTTCTCAAAAGCCTATTCCATACGCATCTATTCAATTACTTGGTAATAAGTTTGATACTGTCACAAAAAAAATGATCAATAATGTTGTAATTGGCGGTATGCTAACCGAATCGAACGGTGATTTCCGGTTGGAAAAAGTTCCGGTTTTGGGTCAGTTAAAACTGAAAGTTACCGTTGTAGGTTTCAAACCTTACGAACAAGCTGTTTCATTTGATATAAAGAAAACAGAAAGCGGTGCTCCTGATATGAGCTCAATAATGAATGCACTTGACAAGGATCTTGGAAACATTACTATCAATATAGAAGAAAAAATGCTGGAGAATGTTGTTGTGACGGCAGAAAAAACGGGTTTACAATTAGGGATTGATCGTAAAGTGTTCAACGTAGATAAGAATATTGTATCCGCTGGTGGAACGGCTGTTGATATTATGAGAAATGTACCTTCCTTAAATGTAGATATTGACGGTAACGTTTCTTTGCGAAATAACTCTCCGCAAATATTTGTCGATGGCAGACCGACTACCATGGAATTAGATCAAATTCCTGCTGATGCAATTGAGAGTGTTGAAATAATTACAAACCCTTCAGCCAAATTTGATGCATCTGGCGGCACTGCAGGTATACTGAATATCATTCTTAAGAAAAATAGAAAAGTAGGTTACAATGGAAGCGTACGAGCAAGTATAGATAGTCGTGGGCGCATTGGTTTTGGTGGCGATATTAATATCAGACAAAATAAAATCAATGCTTTTGCAAGTGTAAATTACAATCAACGTTATTCAAAAAGCACTGGTGTTACGGAGCGTCTTTCAACAATTACAAACCCGAATTATTCTCAATTGCAGAATGACATTTCAGATTTTGATGGCAATTTTACATTTATACGTACCGGACTTGATTATTTCATGACCAACAGATCTACTTTATCAGCCAGCCTCAATATTGCATCTGGTAAATTTGAGCCCTTCTCCAGCAATGAGGTTTACACTAAAATATTATCAGCAACCCCTTACGATTCACTTACTAAAAGAGTTACAAATTCCAGCCGTGAGTTTAATAATAAAGGAGCATCAATTAGCTTTAAACATAATTTTCCAAAAGCTGGCCGGGAGTTGACAGCGGATATTAATTACCGTGAAAGAACTGGCCCAAACAATAACCTGCTTACTACGCAAATTTTTAATCCGGACCTTACTACTGTAAAAAGCACCCAGATACAAAGGCAGATTGGCGATGGTAAAAGTAACAATGTAACTTTCCAGACTGATTTCATAAATCCATTGAGTGATAATTCTAAAATGGAAATGGGTGTAAGAGCTGAGTTTAATGACAATACCAGCACTAATGGATATTATAATGTTGACCCTTCAACTGGTCAAATAATTCCTACTCCTACATCTTACAACGATTATAAAAGTAACGACAGGGTATTGGCAGCCTATGCTACTTTCAGCAACAGAATTAAAAATTTTGGCTACCAGTTAGGGCTCCGTGCAGAAAGTTCAAACTACCTGGGTGATCTCAGAACAACCAATGAAAAATTTAATATTGATTATCCGATCAGCCTTTTTCCAAGTGTGTTTTTGAATCAAAAATTAGGAGGCAATCAGGAAATACAGTTGAATTATTCCAGAAGGATTAACCGCCCAAACTTCTGGCAGCTTATACCATTTATTGATTCTTCAGACATATTGAATCCAAGTGTTGGAAATCCTGCTCTTCTTCCAGAATTTACGAACTCCCTTGAATTGTCTTACCAGAAAACTTTTAAGAACAAAGCTAATTTTCTTACTTCAATCTATTATAAAAACACCAATGCCTTAATATCCAGATTTCAGGAAGTAAGAACAATTCCAGGCACAAGTAAGGAACAATTGATAAGCACTTACATCAATGCGAATTCAAGTTATGTAACCGGTCTTGAATTAACATTGAGAAATAACCTTGCCAAGTGGTGGGAACTTACTTCAAACGTCAATCTTTTTACTTCTAAAATAGATATTGATGATGTGAATATTCCTAAGCAAGATCAATTTGTAAGCTGGTTTGCTAAGATCAATAATAGTTTTAAAGTGACTAAGAAATTAAGCTTCCAGTTATCCGGCAGCTATCAGTCCAAAACAGTTCTTCCTCCGGGAGGAAGCGGCGGCGGTGGTGGAAGAGGTGGCTATGGGGGATTTGGACAAAGTACTTCTGCACAAGGTTATGTAAAGCCTGTTTATTACGTAGATGCAGCAATGCGTTATTCTTTTATGAAAGAAGACAGAGCTTCTCTTTCTCTTAACATAAGTGATATTTTTAAATCAAGAGTATCTGATGTTCACTCAGAAGCTCCTGGTTTTATACAAGATGCTATTCGCAGAAGAGATGCACAGGTACTTCGTCTAAACTTCAGCTGGAGATTTGGTAAGTTCGATGCATCACTCTTCAAAAGAAAAAGTAATAAACAAGGCGACCCGAATGGCGGTATAGATATGGGCGGTTTAGGTCAGTAAAAAAAAACAATAAATTGAAAAAAGGTTCTGCAACATTGTAGAGCCTTTTTTGTTAATTACAATTTATTGAAATACGGTAAACAATTTATACCGATTGTGCATCAGTAACCTTTTCTACTGGCAGTCAGGTAGTCTCCCGATAGTTATCGGGATTCATTGGTCTAAAAGGCTGCTACATCGGTATAATACTAGTGGGTTAGTGAGCAAATATTATTTATTATTGGTATTACATTTCCGTTTCTTTGCTTCGAATTTAAAATTATCAGTGAAGAAAATTTATTTTACAGTAACGAACGATTTAACTTATGACCAACGAATGCAACGTATTTGCACCTCACTGGCCGAAAACGGATATGCAATAACGTTGGTAGGATATAATAAACCCACTTCTCTCCCTCTTGATGATAAAAAGTATAAACAAAAACGAATTCATTGTTGGTCTCTGAAAGGCAAATCCTTTTATACAGAATATAATATCAGACTTTTCCTGTATCTCCTATTTAAAAAAATGGATGCTATCTGTGCAATTGATTTGGATACCATTGTTCCTTGCCTGAATATTTCCAGGTGGAAAAAAATACCCAGAATTTACGACGCCCATGAATTGTTTACCGGATTAAAAGAAGTAGTTGAAAGACCTGTTGTACACAAAGTATGGATGAAAGTTGAAAAAAGGATTGTTCCCAAATATTTAAAAGGATATACAGTTGGCGAAGCTATTGCAGAAGAGTTTAAAAAAAGGTATGGAGTGAATTATCTTACCATTCGAAATATTCCTGTTTTAACTCCACTTGAAGAAAAACCAAAGACTACTAAGCATTTATTATATCAAGGAGCTGTAAATGAAGGAAGAGGTTTCGAATATCTTATACCTGCAATGCAATGGGTAAATTCCAAATTAATTATCTGTGGGGATGGCAATTTTATGCCGCAGCTAAAAAAACTAATAAAAGATTTTAAGGTTGAAGACAAAATAGAATTAAAAGGAATGATGAAGCCAGAAGAGCTTGCTGCTTTTTCACAATCAGCATATATTGGTATTGCTACTCCCGAAAACAAAGGCTTGAATCAATACCTGGCATTACCTAATAAATTTTTTGATTACATACATGCAGGTCTTCCACAAATAAATGTAAACTACCCGGAATATAAAAAACTGAACGACCAATATAATGTAGCTGTATTGCTAGATGATCTTTCGCCAGAAAATATTGCTAAACAAATAAACAATTTGTTAGAAGATGGTGTTTTATATAAGAAACTTAAAGAAAACTGTGTTAAGACAAGAAATGAATTGAACTGGCAAAACGAAGAAAAAATATTGCTTAAATTTTATCAATCACTTTTAACCAATTGAAAAAACATCTGCATATAGTTTGCCTGGATACTCCATGGCCTGCTGATTATGGTGGTGCCATTGATATGATGAATCGTATCAAAATGATGAAAAGGGAAGATGTTGTTATTCATCTTCATTATTTTAGTTATAATGAACGAGGAGTTGCCAACGAACTCAATCAGTATTGCGAAAGTATACATGTATATAAAAGAAAAAAGAAACAAAGTGCCTTCTTTTCAAAACTGCCGTATATAGTTTCCTCCCGCATCAATGATGAACTGATAAATAATTTGCAAAAAGATAATTACCCTGTTTTGTTGGAAGGCCTTCACTGTACTGGAATACTTCCTTATCTCAATCTGAAGGAAAGAAAAGTAGTAGTTCGAATGCACAATGAAGAAAGCACTTATTATAAAGAGCTGGCTGAAGCCGAACAATCCTTTTTCAAAAAAATATATTTTCTCAGGGAAAGCAAAATGATAAAGAAATATAATCACCAACTTCCCAATGAATGTGTGTATGCTTGTGTTTCTACAGAAGATATTCAACAATTAAAAAATGAATACAAGCTAAAAAATGTAATTGCAGTCCCTACTTTTCCCTCCTGGCAAAAAGTAAAATCGGAAGAAGGATTGGGAAGTATATGCCTTTATCAGGGCAATCTTTCAGTATCTGAAAATGAAGAAGCCGCCATCTGGCTTTTAAAAAATGTTTTTTCAAAAATCAACAAGCCATTTGTTATTGCAGGCAAAAAACCTTCTGCCCGTCTACAAAAAATAGTTCATAAATATCCACATACTTGCCTGGTAGCTGATCCATCGGATAATGAACTTAATGATTTGATCCGTAAGGCGCAGATTAATGTTTTACCAAGCTTCAATAAAAGAAGTACCGGAATAAAATTAAAACTATTACATGCTTTGTTTGAAGGAAGACATTGCCTCGTAAACGACCAAATGGTGCTGGGAACTGGTTTGGAAGAAACCTGTCATATTGCAGGCAATGCAGATGGTTTTGCATCCGTAATTATGCAACTTTACAATCAGCCTTTTACAAATGAAGAAATTCAGTTAAGAAAAAGAATACTTGAGGAGCAATTTGATAATGAAAAAAACACTAAGCTGCTTAGTCCATACTTATGGTAGCATTATCAATCACCTTTCCTCTTTCGGTTCTTATCATTCTCGCAGGAAATTTTTGTACCACAATATAATCATGAGAAGCCATTAATACAGTCGTATTATAATCTTTACAAATACTGAAAAGCAAACTCATAATCTCATCCGAAGTTTCAGGATCAAGGTTCCCGGTTGGTTCATCTGCCAAAATTAATTTCGGGGAATTTAGGAGTGCCCTGGCGATGTCAATTCTTTGTTGCTCTCCACCACTTAATTCAAAAGGCATTTTAAATCCTTTTGCTTTCAAACCAACTTTATCCAGCACATCCATTATTTTTTCGTCCATCAGTTTTTCATCTTTCCAGCCAGTTGCTTTAAGAACAAACTTTAGATTATTATTTACGTTTCTGTCAGTAAGTAATTGAAAATCCTGAAAAACAACGCCAAGATTTCTGCGCAGGTATGGAACTTTTTTCCAGTCCATACCTCTTAAGCTAAATCCTGCTATAATCCCCTCCCCTTCAGTTAAGGGCAATTCTCCATATAATGTTTTCAATAAACTTGATTTACCAGTTCCTGTTTTTCCAACGAGATAAACAAATTCACCTTTATTAACTGTAAGGTTTACATCCTGCAACACCAGATTGTTTCCCTGATAAATATTTACATTATGCAACTCGATTATTACTTCAGCCATTTATTTCCGATTTGTTGCAAAGTAAAGGAAAGAAAACTAAGATAGAATCAAAAAAATGCTAAATAAAGAAAGCGATGTCTGTTTTCATAAGGTTCATTTTCCCCTATTCAACCATTGATTTTACCATTTATCAAATCATGTATTGACACAAGAAAAATCGGTGTAACTTAAAGTTCTAAAATATTAGACATGAAAAAAATACTGATAGTTCTTGTGTTAATTGCCGGACTTACTGCCGTTGCATTTGCCAGCTTTAACAACAACAGGAAAAAAGCTCATACTGAAAAGAAGATGGAGAAGAAAGAATGCAAACGCAAATGTATGTTCAGTTAGGCTTTTGCAAAGTAATGCACCCTTTTTTTGTGTATATACATTGCAGGAGAAATTCTATTATAATAATGCTGCCCTTAAATATGTTTATGAAAAATATCTTGCTGCTGTTGTTTGTGTTCGCCATTACCTGTTATGCATCCGCCTGCACTACTTTTTTTATCAATAAAAATGGTCAAATGGTATTTGGACGCAATTATGATTGGATAACTGGCAATGGAATGGTATGTAGTAACCAAAGAGGACTTTTCAAAAAATCTGCTGCTACAAAGGAGGGAAAAGCTATTAGCTGGATTTCTCTTTATGGAAGTATCACTTTTAATCAATATGGAAAAGAATTTCCTACTGGCGGAATGAATGAAAAAGGATTAGTGGTAGAATTAATGTGGCTGAATGAAACGAAATACCCGGTTGCCGATAATAGGGCTGCAATGGGCACATTACAATGGATACAATACCAGTTGGACAATTGCAGTACTGTAGATGAATTGATAGCAACAGATTCAGATATTCGGATTGCTTCCGCAGGAACTGAACCGCTGCATTATCTGGTAGCTGATGCAACAGGTAAGGCCGCCACTATTGAATTTTTAAATGGTAAAATGGTTGTCCATACAGGAAAAGAATTGCCATTTCCCGTTCTCACAAACAGTGTTTATGCATCTTCCTTGCAACAAAGTGGCGTTACTTCAAACAATAAAAGCAGCAATTCATTCCAGGATAATTCAATTGAACGTTTTGCAAAAGCCTGTAAACTTGTAAAGGAATACCAAGTTGGCGGCAATCAACCCGTCGTTGATTACTCATTCAACATATTGAATGAAGTAGCACAAGGTTCACATACTAAATGGAGCATTGTATATGATATCACTAATAAAAAAATACATTTCAGGACAAATGGGTTTCCTGAGATTAAAAATGTTTCCTTTTCAGCTCTTGATCTTTCCTGTAAAGCAGCTTCAAAATCGTTGGAACTGAACCAGCATGTAACGGGAGATATAGCCTCTTTATTTAAAAATTACAACATTGAAATGAACAAGAAGATCGTTGAAAAATCATTTGACGAAAGCAGTTCAGAGATAAGAGCAAACAAAGAGGAAATCAGGGATACTTGGGAATATGCAACCACTATAACTTGTAAAAAAGAATGATGAACAGACTTCTTTTATAATTGTTAATAACAAGCTTATTGCAATGAAAATCAACATTCAACAAAATATTTTTAAACCAAATTTTTGATATTTTCTAAAAAAATAGCCTGCAGCAAATTTCGAATCCCCTAATTTTGGCCTGAACCTGACCCATTTAAATTTAGCCCATTTCAAAGAATTACCTTGTTACGGAGTTAAGATTGTAAAAGATTAAAATATATAAGCTATGTACACTTACGACCTCATGGAAATCGGTTGTTATTACCTGGTAAAAGTAAAAGAAGAATCTCCTATTACACTTATTAAAGTGGCCGTAGAATCCGACCACTGCCTTTTTATACAACGATATGATGACCCGATGGAAACAGAGTGGAAGTTAAAGAAAGACTCCCTGCATGATATTATTGAATGTCTTACTGACGAAACCGTCAAAATTTGGGAAGAACAATTTCTTGGAAGCAAAAATCCTTTCTACGAGGATGATTCGAATGAAGAATAAATTATAAGCCTTTCATAAAAATTGCTCTTTCGGGTTGATTGAAAAAGATTATTTTTAGCTACCTGCAAAAGCAGTGTAAAATCATTTCCATTGTTTCATCACCCAATAATTTTTCCATGCAAAAAATTATCGCAATTGCTTTTGCCCTTATTTCACAAAACCTGTTTGCACAACCATCGCCAACAGAATCAAAAGAAAATCTTCCAACAGATTATCTTACTTCAGCATTTCATGCAGGAAGAAGAGAAGCCCTTAGAGCTATAATGCCCGACAATTCTGTAATGGCCATATTTGCTTTCCCTACAAGAACATTCTCCAATGATGTGGAATATCTCTATCATCAAAACCCCGATCTGTATTATTTCAGTGGTTACAAAGAGCCGCATTCTCTTTTACTTGTTTTTAAAGAGGAGCAGACAGATTCTTTAGGCAATAAATTCAAAGAAGTATTATTTGTCCAAAAAAGAAATGCACAGGCAGAGCAGTGGACTGGCAAACGTCTGGGCACAGAAGGTGCTAAAGAGAAACTAGGAATTAATATGTCATTAAATGGGAATGATTTTAAAAGTTTGAACATCAATTTTTCAAAATTTTCTAAAATTATTTTCGACAGATTCTCCGATGACATTACTAATGGATCGGACAATGCAGATTTATTCGACTTGGTTCAACAATTCAAAGAAAAAGCAGCGGTTCCTGAGCAATTGTCTAAACAAACTAGATTTGATACTAAATCATACAGAGATTTAACAGGTCAGTTGAGAGCAATTAAAACACCTGAAGAAAAAGATTTGCTCCGTAAAGCAGTGGAAATTTCTTGTTTGGGGCAAAATGAAGTAATGAAAGCCGTGCGGCCTGATATGTCGGAGCTGGAAATACAAGGCTTACATGAATATGTTCATAAAAGATATGGTGCAGAAGGAGTTGGCTATGGCTCTATCATTGGAGCTGGCGAAAACGGCTGCATTCTACATTATATGGAAAACACAAAAACAAAAGTAGGTACATCCATGATACTAATGGATGTAGGTGCAGAATATCATGGCTACACGGCAGATGTAACGAGAACAGTGCCCGTTGATGGGAAATTCTCAAAAGAAGAAAGAGCCATTTATCAATTGGTATATGATGCACAAGAAGCGGCTTTTAAAACATTGAAAGATGGTTCTAATTGGAGTGATGCTGGTAAAGCAGCGAAAGATGTAATAGCAGATGGATTGGTAAAACTAGGTATAATTAAAAATAAAAATGAAGCAGGCAAATATTATCCGCATGGATTAGGCCATCATATCGGCATGGATGTACATGACCGTGGCTCGATGAGCATAATGAAAAAAGATATGGTAATTACTGTTGAGCCCGGCATCTATATTCCTGAAGGAAGTAATTGCGATAAAAAATGGTGGAGCATTGCAGTACGTATTGAAGATGATGCATTGATAACTGAGAATGGTTACGAACTTCTCTCCCATTTTGCTCCTCGAAAAATAGAAGACATAGAAAAAATGATTAACCAGAAATCGGTTTTGGATAATTATAAATTACCGCCTCTTGAATCGGGAAAGAAGAAAGGGTTTTAAATATGATTCTTATAAAAAAAGAGGCGGTCTCGAAAGTCGTTGGATAGTGCGACAGCCCCTTATTTATTTGCTTTAATTTATCTGAAAGCGCCTTAATTCCATTTTGAATGTAACAGCATTTGCTGCATTAAGTGCTTCAAATTTGATTAATCCTATTCCTCTTGCATAATAACTTTTTCCATAATAATCAAGAGCAATTGTAGCATCCTGCCACATGCCAGGGGTAACTTCTACTTCTAATTTTTCCTCAACAACAATTACGTTTTGGTAGTTATAAGTACCTGTTGATGTTACAATTGAAGTTGCAATATCTTTACTAAGAACTCTATAACTGAATCGTATGTTAAGTGGTGTGCCAGATACTGTTCCAGCAAATCCACCTACAGGTGTTTTCCAAGCTGCGCTGCCTGCTGCTACATTATCTTTCAAAAAAATATATTCAGTCCACGCAGGATTATCATATCCAACAAAAGTTCCTGCATCAAACCATTCGAAATAGTCACCTGCATTTTTTCTGTAATATCCGGAAGAATCTAATGCAGGAAGTGGCGGTGTACCATCATTGGACATAAAAATATTAAAGGTACCTGCGGGAACAACCTTTGTTGGAGCAATTACAACCCTGTATAAACTATCATTCACATCATCATCATATTCATAACTCCAGTTACTACCTGTTGTCCTTGGAAAATAATCTGAAGGAATTACATTTACTGTAAACGTACAAGAGCTGGCTCCAAATGTAACTGTAAATACCTGTGGGCCTGAAGCTGATGGGGTTCCTGTTCCGGCTAAATCAATAGTTTGGTTATTACCTACCCCTAATGTACCAGAACCAGCAAAACTAAAACCGGCAACTGTGTTGGTAGTAATGTTATAAGTGCCGGCTGCAGTAATATCAACGGTTACCTGCACTTTATTTTCTGCTGTTAATGAATTCCCGTTTATATAGATTCCACTTATTGTGGCAGGAGTACAGGTTGCAGGAGCACCCTTTAGTGTACCGGTTGCAGGACCGGTAACAGCAACTGTAAAATTACAACTGGCGAAAGGAGCAGCAAAGGTTATTGTGTTAGCACCCACTGTTGTTGGCGTTCCTGTAACTGGTAAATTTATTATCTGAATACCGGATACAGCAAAAACACCAGTTTTAGAAAAGGTAAGCCCACCACCGGTAGCAGTTATAGTATAAGCGCCGGGAGTAGTTACATTTACAGATATATCAGCAGAATTAGCACCGGTAACTACAACATCTTTTGTGTAAGTGCCATTAACAACTGCAGTGGCGCAATTTGTCGGAGTTCCTCCATTTACCAAAGTAAATGTGGCCGGTACGCCAGCACCAGCTGGCAATACAGGTATCTGAATATCACAAACAGAACTATCAAAAGTGACCACAAAATTATTTGTGCCAGCACCTAATGGAGTTCCGTTGCTTCTGAGTTTTATAGTATTTATTCCAGCAGTTGTAAATATGCCGGTTGCTCTGAAAAAATAGCCATTTACCGTATCTGTAGTAATTACATAGTTACCGGTGGTAACTACATTAACTGAAACAGTAATAGTGTTAGTGTCTGATACTAATGTTTTTCCGGCTTCATAAACACCATTCACTGTCTTTGGCAAACAATCTCCTGTAATATCTGCCTGAAGGCTTCCCGCTGCAGGACTGTTTGACCCTTCGAAGCTTAATTCTTTCTGACATCCAACCGCAATTATTGCACACAAAGCCAACCAATAAAAAGAGTATCTCATCATAAACTATGAATTATTTTAACCTCCAAAATTAAGTGAATTTCTTAAGCTCTAATCCCGAAAACCCTGAAATGGCCAATACTATACCAAAACGCTATTGAAACAATACTTATTTTTGAAACAAAAAGGATTTAATGAAAAACGTATTACTGACTTATTTATTACTTTTAGTTCTTTCTTGTCAATCGCAAACAAAAGAAGCAGTTAAGCTTACTGCAGATGAGTTTGAACAGGCCATTCAGGCAAAAGATATTCAGATATTAGATGTAAGAACTGTGGGTGAGTTCAAATCTGGCTTTATTAAAAATGCCTTACAGGCAGACTGGACAAATAAAGACCTGTTCAAAGATCGACTTCAATATGTGGATAAGAATAAACCTGTATATATATATTGTCTTGTGGGTGGAAGAAGTGCGGCTGCAGCTAACTGGCTTAGAGAAAAAGGCTATTCAAAAGTTATAGAATTGCAAGGAGGCATTAATGCCTGGAAAGCTGCCAATAAACCGTTAGAAGGAAACGGCAATGAAAAACAACTAACCATGAAAGAATATCTTGCCAGCATTCCAAAAGATAAAACGGTGTTGGTTGATTTTGGTGCCGATTGGTGTCCCCCATGTGTAGTGATGGCTCCTGTTATAAACGAATTGCAACAATCGAAAGAAGTTAGTTTTCTTTTAATGAAAGTTGATGCCGGTGTTCATACCGACATTATGAAAGAACTGAATATTGAACCCATTCCTTTATTTATTATTTACAAAAAAGGGAAAGAAGTTTGGCGCAAAGAAGGAATTGTTTCTAAAGAAGAGTTCATCAATCAAATGAAGTAATAATTAAAATTACTAATGAATAGAAAATCTTTTCTACAAACAACAGCAGCAGTTGCCGGAAGTAGTTTATTACCCTCCATCTCCAATGCCATTGACACAAAAAAGAAATCAATACGGTTTGCCCATTTAACAGATATTCATGTTAGTTCCGGATTAATCCAGGAAACAGGAATGGCCAAAGCATTGCAACATGCACAACAACAAAAAGTGGATTTTATTATAAATGGTGGCGATTCCATTCTAGATGCTTTAGCAGTTGACAAACAAAAAACTAAACAACAGTGGGATTTGTTTAAAACGATTTTGCAAAAAGAAAACAGCCTGCATGTTTATCATACTATCGGCAATCATGATGTGTGGGGATGGTTTATAAAAGAGACTAACCCTGACAAAGACAGAATGTACGGTAAAGTGTGGGTAACTGAAACACTACAACTAAAAAATCGATTCTATAGTTTTAAAAAAGATAACTGGACATTTATTGTACTTGACAGCACACAGTTAAATCCCGAAGGTGGTTATATAGGTAAAGTAGATGAAGAACAGTTTGCATGGCTGCAGCAAGAATTAGCAAGAGTACCTGCAACTGATTTTGTTTGTATCGTATCACATATCCCTATTCTTTCTATTTGTGCTGGTTTGTATTTTAATAAAACTCAGCCCAATGGCGATTTAGTCATTCAAAGAAACCTGATGCATACAGATTTTCTTACGCTGAAGAACCTATTCATGCAATATCCACAGATAAAAGTTTGCATTAGTGGACATATTCATATGCAAGATGAATTGAATTACATGAATGTAAAATATCTCTGCAATGGTGCAGTTAGTGGTAATTGGTGGAAAGGTTCTTTCAACGAGTTTGCGCCATCCTATGCAGTAATGGAACTATTTAATGACGGAACAGTTAAAAGAACAATGATTCCTTATGAAAAGAAATAAAATCCTTTCAACAAAAATATTTTTTGCACTTACTCTGCTACTTACTTGCTTTTTAGTAACAGCACAAAGACCATCAGTAGAAGTCCAGACATCAGGCAATGGAGTAAGCCTTCGTGGCTTAAGTGTGGTGAATGATAATGTGATTTGGGTAAGTGGTAATAAAGGAACAGTGGGACGGTCAAATAACAGTGGTAAAACCTGGAAATGGATGACTGTAACTGGATTTGAAAAAAATGATTTCAGGGATATTGAAGCTTTTGATGGTGCTACTGCAATTATCATGGCTGTTGACGCACCAGCATATATTTTAAAAACAACTGATGGAGGAGAAACATGGAAAGTTGTTTACGAAAATAAAACAAAGGGAATGTTTCTCGATGCGATGGAATTCTGGAATGAACAAGCTGGTATTATTGTTGGCGATCCGATTGATGGTCGCTTCTTTGTAACCCGAACATTTGATGGAGGAAACACTTGGCAGGATATTCCATTTTCTAACCGTCCTGTTGCCGATAGTGGAGAAGCCTGTTTTGCAGCCAGTGGTACCAATATAAGATCATTAGACAGAGATGAAGCTGTTTTTGTTTCCGGAGGGAAAAGAGCAAGATTGTTTATCCGAAATTCTCCTATGCCATTGCCGATAATTCAGGGACAAGAAACAACTGGCGCAAATTCTATAGCAGTTTGGGATAAGCTGAAACTGAAGGGTGGTAAAAGAATGATCGTAGTCGGTGGTGATTTTAATAAGCCTGAATCAAACACAAAGAATTGTTATTACACCATGAATGGTGGAAAATCATGGGAAGCTCCTAACACACCGCCGCATGGTTACCGTAGTTGTGTAGAATATTTTTCTAAAACAGATTTATACAGTTGTGGGTTAACCGGAGTTGACTATACACATGATGGAGGTAAAAACTGGAAATGGATCAGCAAAGAAAGTTTTCATGTGGTAAGAGCTTCCAAATTGGGTGCTGCAATTTTTTTAGCAGGTACAGATGGAAAGATTGGTAAAATAGTCTGGTAAAAAAAACTGCCGGTAATTTACCGGCAGCATTACTCTTTTATTTCCTATTACAAATTATCCAATATATCTTTTACACTTGGCCGTTTCTTATAATCCTTATCAAAAAAGCGATAAGTGATAGTTGATTCCATATCGATAATATAAACTGCTGGTACAGGAAGATTAGTCCCGTTTTCTCCATTTAATTTTTCTAAATCCAGGCCTGCATTTCGATAACGGGTCACCGTATTTTCAGGTACTTCAAAGTCCACATCATAGGCTTTCATAATTTTCAAATCCTTATCGTGCAGAATAGAATATGCAGCTTTTGTCTTTTCAACTGTCTTGTCTATCATTTCACTCATTTCCGGGCTTACAGCTAATAGAGTTGCGCCTTTATCAATTATCTGTTGTAAAGAATCCTGCAAAGCAGATAGTTGCTTGTTACAGTAAGGACACCACTGGCCTCTGTAAAATACAAGAACCACCTTGCCCTTTTTTAGTAGGTCTTTCAATTTAATGTCGTTATTATTTTGATCCTTTCCTTTAAAATCTGGGGCCTTTGATCCTATAAACAATCCTTCCGGTGCTTCTTGTGCAAAAAGACCAATTGTTATTAACAAGAATATGAAAAGCAATATTTTTTTCATTTATTTCAATTTAGCTTAAAACTAATCTTCTTTTATTCATTTGATTGTCATATCCATGACTTAAAAAAACAAAATGATATTTTCCCTATTTTTGCCTGCATCCAAAATCATCCTAGTAAAATTAAACTACCTGTCTATGTCAAATTCTCACAGCGAAAAATTTTTAACCAAACTACTTTTCGGGTTTTCTTGTGTAATCGGGGGTATATTTTTTATACTCTTCGCCGCCTTTGACCGTGTAAAGTACGATGACTGGTATCCATGGGCTATCGTTGCATCTGTATTAATATGCCTTGGACTGTATCTTTTGTTAAGTGCTTTTGTACACAAAGTGAAATCTGATTTTATCAGAAAACAGACGGATAAAGAAAAACAAAGGTCTGCAAGGCCATAATTTTTACCAGTCGTTATTAAAATATTTGCAGAAAAAAAGTGGCCACATAAATGAGCCACTTTTTTTCTATTCAATATTATAGTGAAAAATATCCTCTCCTAATTTTGTTTCTCCAGATTTCTAAAGTCTACAGGCACCAATTTACTTACTCCCGGCTCCTGCATGGTTACACCATAAATCACATCCACTGTACTCATCGTCATTTTATTGTGTGTTACAATAATGAACTGTGAGTTGTCACTGAACTGACGGATCATATTAGTGAATTTGCTAACGTTAGCATCGTCCAAAGGGGCATCCACCTCATCCAGAATACAAAACGGGGCAGGCTTAATTAAATAAATTGCAAACAACAAGGCTGTAGCTGTCAACGTTCTTTCACCACCACTAAGCTGTGTTAATGATGATGGACGTTTGCCTTTAGGTTTAGCAATTACATCAATTCCTGTTTCGGAAATATTCTCTGGGTTTTCCAATACCAAATCACACTGATCATCTTCTGTAAATAATGTCTGGAATACTTTCTGGAAGTTTTCTCTAACCAAATGAAAAGTATCCAGGAATTTCTGATTCGCTGTTATCTCTACCTCTTCAATCGTTTTTAATAAACTGTCTTTTGCATTTACAAGGTCAGTCTTTTGCTCTACAATGAAATCATATCGCTTCTTCATCTCTGTAAAAGCCTCAATCGCCGTAGGGTTTACTTCTCCCAGGTTCTCCAACCTCTTTTTCATTCGGTCTGCTTTCTCCTGTAATTCTTCTACTGGCACCTCTCCTGTCCTATCTTCTCCTAAAATTGATTCAAGGTCAATTCTGAATTCTACATTCAGCCTTTCCTTCATTCCTGCTAATTGCAGTTTCAGTTCATTCAGCTTATCTTTTATAGCGGCAAGCATATGTTCTACCTGCTCTCGGTTTTTTGCCTTATGACGGATAGAACTTTCTTTTTCAGAAAGTGCATTTCTAAAATTATAATAAGCCTGGTCAGCTTCATTAAGATTTTTCTCTTCGTCCTCTTTACTATGTAAAAGATATACTAACGCCTCTTGAATTTCTTTTAATGAAACAGATGATTCTTCAAAATTCTTCACTGTTTCGGCAAACTGTGCAGTATTGGTTTCAATCTGTATTTTTAAATCGTTCAGTTGGTTATTCTTGAATTCCAATTCCTGTTTCAGACCGCTTATTTTGCTTTGTTGTCTTGTAACATTCAAGTTAAATTCATTATACTGATGAGATGCATCATTATAATTCGTTTCAGCAACTTTAAACGTTTCTTCAGCTTCGCCAAGACTTGATGCTGCTTTTTGTAGTTGTTCATTAAAAAGGCCTAATTCATTCCGTACCACTTCAACAGAAGATAAAACCTGCTGCTTTTGCAGATTCAATTCTTCTAAGCGGTGTTCACTTGTGGTTTGTGAAGAATGAAGATTTTCCAGTTTATTATGCAAAGAGAAAACCTCATTTGTTAATTGCTGAATTCCCTTCTCCGTATCCCTGATAGCAGTTTCTCTCAGGTCTTCGTTGAAAGCAATTACTTCGTTATGACGAAGTTGTATTTCAGAACGAAGTGCTTCAACCACCACATCCTGTGCAGCAATTTCTTCCTGTAATTTTTCAAGATTTTTTACACGGCCGATTTTCTTTCCTTCAATCAAACCTACACTTCCACCAGTTAAAGAGTACTTCCCCTTTACATACTTACCATTCTTTTCAATTACTACAAAGCCGTTACTATTTTGCAAAGCATCTTCATTATCGGCAATAAATACATTAGCCAGAAGATGTTCAGCAAGTTTTTTATATTTTTCGTCTACCTCCACTACACTCAATGCAGGAATAGCTCCAGACAATTGATGACTTGAAACTTCTGTCTGTTGTTCCAAAAATTTATTCAGTAAGAAGAAATTGGCTTTGCCTTTTTTATTTTCGTCCAACAAGTGAACAGCCTGTAATCCTTCTTGTAAATCATTCACTACATAATAGCTCAGGTAGGGTTCCAATACATTCTCCAATGCAGTCCTGTATTCTTCCTTCACATACAGCACATCGGAGAGGATTGGTGAATTATGACTCCAGTTTGAATTATTATGTAAGAACTTAACCGAATCAGGGTAACCTTCCATTGAGTCAATCATGCTTTTCAGTAAGTCATGTTCATTCCTTTTAGCATCCAGTTTTCTTGTTTCAACAGCAAGATTATTTCTTAACTCATCCAAAACAGATTGTGTTTGCAATATCTGTTCTTTTGTGTTTTCCTGATGATGTTGTAATTGCTCAAGGTCAACTTTCTTTATTTCAAGTTCTTTTTCTTTTAAAATTCTTTCCTGATCCAGCTGGTTACGCTGCCCTTCCCTTTGCTTCCGCTCTTCTTCTATCTGACCGATCATTCTTTGTAAATTCTGAACCGATGTATCTGCAACAGCCACTTTCTTTTCTGCATCAAACTGGCTGCGTTGTATCTGTTGATTTTCGCTGCGAAGATTATCTAATGCCAGACGTTTTTCATCAAGCACTTTTCTTTTCGCATCTACTTCATTACGTAGTTGCTCTAATTGTTCGTTCAATCCTGTCAATGCTTTTTCTTCTTCTTCTACCTGAAGGCTAGTAAAGCCGATACTTTCATCTATACCTTTCAACTGACCTTCTGCTTTTTCCAAAAAGGTTTTCAGGCTGGTTTCTTTTTCCTTCAAATGCTCTAATCGTTGAGCTGATAAGTTTTTATCATTTTCTTTGCTGCGAACCTGCTGTTGCATTTCATTAAATGAATGCTGCATGGCCTGCAATGCTTTTTCCTTTTCTACAAAAACAAGTTTCTCTTTTTCCAGCGCCGCTTCGTCAGTAGCAATTTCTGCTTCCAACTTTATTTTTTTATCTGTTTCTATTTCTTGTTGTTCGTTCAACTCTTTATACGAAAGATTGAAACCTTCTAATGAAGCTTTAGCTAATTCAATACTTATCTCACGGTACTCCTTTTTTATCTCATGATATTTCTCTGCCTTTTTTGCCTGGCTTTCCAATGCTTTCAACTGGTTATTAATCTCAAATAGCAAATCTTCTATACGGGCAAGATCTTGCTCCGTTGCATCAAGCTTAAGCTTGGCTTCTCTCTTTCTTGTTTTGTAAATGGAAATACCAGCAGCTTGTTCCAGCATGCGGCGGCGGCTGTTGTCCTTGTCTTTGATCAGGTCATCTACCATTCCCAATTCTATAATGGCATAACTGTCGGTGCTGATACCTGTATCCATAAACAGATTCTGAATGTCTTTCAAACGGCATTGTACATCATTCAAACGATATTCACTTTCGCCACTTTTATAAAATTTTCTTGTTACCGTCACTGTGCTAAACTCAGTAGGCAACAATCCTTTTGTATTTTCAAATGTCAGGTTAACTTCAGCAAGACCACTGGCACTACGGGTTTTGGAACCGTTAAAAACCAAGCTATCCAAATTCTCACTTCGTAGCTGGCTTATTTTCTGTTCACCAATTACCCAACGAATGCTATCAACAATATTGGATTTGCCACAACCATTCGGCCCAACGATGCCGGTTATATTGTCGTCAAAACTCACAATCGTCTTATCCGCAAAACTCTTAAATCCTTTGATTTCTAAACTCTTTAATCTCACTTTATTACTGTTTAAGTCAGCAGCGAATTTAAGCTAAAGGAGTAATAAACAAACTTTGGCTATCAGGCAGTTATTCACAATAATCAGCAAAAAATGTGAGTATATATTTTGTGGTTTTACCAGTTTTGGTTATTCATGGCATCGGCTATTGTAATTTCTGATTTGTAAATTTATTTTCTTCCAGTGGAAGAGAATAAATTAATCTCACTTGTATGTTCCGTTTTCATGGCAGCTGTTTGTCGAATAATTTTGTACTTTTAAAAAAAACAAAAAATGTCAGTAAAAAGCCTGAAGGAAAAACTCATCAGCAAGTTAAAAGAAATTGATGACCCTGCTATTCTGGAAGAGGTTCCAACCTTTTTGAATTACAGGAACCTGAAACAGTATATCAGGTAAACTCACAACAGCAAAAAGCAATTGAAGAAGCGAGGGAACAAATTAAAAACAAAGAAACCCTTTCTGATAAGGAAGCTAATAAAGACATTGATAAATGGCTAGCAAATAATCTTACATAAATACATAAAAAGCTGCCCTTTTTATCAACATTTTCCCTCCTTGGCACAGTTTTTTGTTAGTTAGTTCAAAACCAACAACATGGTACCTGTATTCACCTCTACCGTTACTAAGAGATTAGTGTTACAATATGCACAGCAAAATATAGATTTCAGGAAAAGATCTGCTTACCTGCAAGAGATTATTTCCCTTGGAAAAATGAATAAAGTTTGGATAAGCGCATTGAACATATTCTTTGACACGGACACCCCACTTTCCAAAAATTACTTAAAGGCTTTTAGTAAAAATTAAATAACTCTCAATTTCTTCTATTTCATTAGACTCTTCTTAAGCCATAGAATTCCTATATTTATTGCAGCAAATAAATTATATGAAGAGACTGCTGCTTTTATTTTTGCTTCCACTAATACATCAATCCTGTAACCGTTATAATTCAATTAATGGCAAAAAACAGGTTGTAATCTGGCAACCTTCTCACCAGACTGATACTGGTAAAGATTTTAGCGAAGCGGCCACCTGTAACGGTATCGCAGAAGCTGCCATGGCAACCACACCTTCGCTGAAGGAATATAAAGTATGGAGTCTGGGTAAAAAGGATTTACACCATGCAGATTCTGGAAGCAATACTAAAAAATCACATACAACTGATATCATTGATGGCAAAATTTCTGGCTATGCGTATGAACTTAACGAAGCAAATTCGAAGAATCCATTTGCCTTTATTTCAATTCATAATAATGGAGGTACTAAACGACATGCTGTATGGGGTTACATTCATTATGGGGACAAATATGAACAGGCAAACCGGGAATTAGCAGCCCGTCTTGTAAAAGCAATATGTGCTGTCACAAATATGGAAGACAGAGGGGTATTACTTGATAGTACTACAGGAAGAAACGATTATCGTTGTTCCCAAAGTGGCAAGTTGAGTTTTTACAGTCTTGATGAAAATATTAATAAAGCCCCTTACAGAGTACTCCTTGAGATAGGCGACAATGCTGTCAGTCATGATTTTTTACAAAACCCCGCTAATCAAAAAACAATTGGCGAAGCGATAAAAAAAGAATTATCAGCCTGGCTTACCGAAAAAAGAAGTGCTGATTAATTTTCAAAATCTGACTCAAAAAAGCCTAAATCGGCCAGAATAATACCAGGTGCGGTAAAATTCATCAAGCTATTGTTGAGATTACATCTCAATTCTTCCCTTGTCTCTTTAAACGAAGACTTGATCATAGAAAGTTTGTAAGAATTAATCTTGAAAATAGCCAAACGGGCTGTTTGTGATGTAAAGTCATCAACAAGATGAAACGTTTCAGCAATATGTGCCTGATCGTTGTAGATTGGTTGGTTCATACAATCGGATATTGGTTTTAAATAGGACTGGACAGCCATATGAACGTACAAGCTTTTTCAAAAATTGCTTAAACCCTTATATCAGATTGGGAATTACGGATAAATACTTTTAGAAGATAAGTATTATTACCCTTTACTAACTTACAAGAATAAATTTTGAAAATATATTAGTCGTTGCTTTCTTCTTCTTCGCCTACTTCAACTGGTTCTTCTGGCGGTGTGATATTCTTAATTACCAAAGCAAAATCCCCATTAAGAGCAATATTATATTGCTGCTGGCGCATCAACGATCTGGTAGTTTCATCTTCCTGTAAAATCTCAATAAGGTCTCTGGCAGGAACCGATTTAACGATGGGATTTAAACGGCCTTTTACAACATCCACATTAAATGTAACAACTGGCTTGCGGAGTTTGGTTGTTCTTTCAAAATCAATCCTGTTAAGATTAACTGTTTGCTCTGCGTCAACAGATTTTTTTAATAAAATCCGAATAACAGGCAAATATTTCTTCCAGGTGTAAGTGTACATTAAGTTTGAATTAATTGATCAAATTTGATAAGAACAAAGAATAACGAAGGTCACATTTTATTTTTACAATTAGCCGGTTTTTTGTATATAAATTCAAAAATAGCAGCGTTTTTTACTTGAGAAAAGAAATTCTCCACTCTCTTTATAACGCTGAGCCGCAGAAAATTGCCTATCTTTACCGTGTTTCAGTTTAAAGTCTTCAAATTAGTAATCTTCTTTACTTTTTTTTCTTTCAACTGTGTATTTTAATAATTAAGCCGGTTTTATAGATTTTGGAGAGTCTTCAATCTGCACCGGAGCAATAAAACATATTATGACCAACGAACAGATTGAGAAATTTGTATCTCAACACAACAATCTCGACAAAGCCCCTGTAACAATCAGTTTTAAAGCCAGAACAGCAATTACAGGCCTTTTTATTAAAACGGCAGATTATTCTGAGCTAAGGGCTAAAAACCTTTGGCGCATTGTAAATGGAGCCAGTATTGAAGAGTATCAAAAATCAAAGGATTTGAATCTTGCCCGTATTTTTAACGGCGTAGAGTTTACAAGACTCAATGTTATCCATTCCTGATTTCAATATAAGATTTAAAGTATTAAGATAGTGGGAAGAAAAATTTAACTTACCAGATAAATACTTATTAAAGTATGTCTTCCGGTACTAATAATTTTTTTTATTCCAGACTACCAGTAAATCAAATCCCCCTCAGCGATTTGCTTACAGAGGAACATTTATTTTTTACTGTTCCGCCCAACTGGCATGTTTTAATAACAGATGTAAAAAAATCAACGGAAGCTGTTGGTAATGGTTTGCACGAAACTGTAAACCTTGTGGCAACCGGAAGTATTGTAGCAGTACTCAATATTGCTTTGAAGGAAGATATTATTGTTCCATACTTTTTTGGCGGTGACGGTGCCACTTTTATTATCCCTCCAGCTATTTTAGAAAAAGTGATGATTGCTTTATGTATTCATCAAAAAAATACCGCAGAAAATTATAATTTATTATTACGGGTTGGCCAGGTTCCTGTTGAAAGTATTTATGCCAAAGGTCATCAACTAAGTATCAGCAAACTGCAATCAGCAGATCAGTTTTCCATTCCTATTCTATTGGGTGGAGGCCTCTCTTATGCCGAGAAAATTATTAAAGAAGATGATTATTCTATCCCAATTCCACCACTTGAAAATGAAGTTCTTGACCTTAGCGGTATGCAATGCCGTTGGAATAAGGTGAAGCCTCCAGAAATTCTGGATGAAGTTGTAAGCCTTGTAGTAATTGGCACTGAAGGAACAAAACAGGCTGAGGTGTTTAAAAAAGTCATTGATAAGATAGATGAGATTTATGGCCAGCCGAAGGCCAGAAAACCTATTTCGATTACCAGGTTAAAATTAAAAGCAACCATAAAAAAAATAAGTGATGAAATGAAAATGAAAATGGGTGGAAGACGGCCTTTACTTATTTTCCAAAACTGGATTACAACTCTACTCGGCACACTTTATTTCAAAACAAAGCCTGGAAAAAATTATTTAATACAATTAGTTGATTTTTCTGATACACTTGTAATCGATGGAAAAATAAACACCGTTATATCCGGCACAACAAGGCAAAGAGAATTGTTGGAAGCTGCATTAAATGAACTTGAGCAGAAGAATGAAATTCAATATGGGCTCTTTGTAAGCAAAGAATCTGTTATGTCCTGCTATGTGCGCAGTATGGATAAAAATCATGTGCATTTTGTAGACGGCTCGGATGGTGGTTATACAAAAGCTGCAGGTGTTTTGAAAATGAAACTGGCAGCCATTTAGTAAATATCAGACATCTGCCGCATTATATAATTGCCAATATTTTTAATTTGAATATGTCGTATCTTTATTTAAAATATATATAAAATGTCATTGCTGAATCAAAATAATAAAAAAGGGAAAAAGAAAGACAACAAAAAAAGTAGTGCCGCCGGTGGCCAGAGTTCAAAATTTATACAAAAAGCAAAATCTACAGGCTTTGTAAGCAAGCAGTCTAACACAGGATCTCAAAGAGGAAGTTAATCTATATAATCTTGCTTCTATTTCTGACTGATCTCAACTTTCTTTCTTATAATAACTCATCCAGCCGACTATAAGTCTTTTGAACTAACAGGAGGTTTTCCTCCTTCTGGTACAAAAATTAGTGCTGCTGAATTCATACAATATCTTTTTCCGGTAGGCTTTGGTCCATCATCAAATACATGACCAAGATGTGATCCGCTTTTACTATCCACCACTGCCCAACGAACAGATCCGAAACTTTCATCTTTTAATAGATTAACTGCATCCGGTGTAATCGGTGCATAAAAACTAGGCCACCCAGTTCCTGAATCAAATTTTGCATCTGAAGAAAATAAGGGTTGCAACGTTGCGGCCGAGTAATAAGTTCCTTTCTGATAAAAGTGATCATACTTTCCTGTGCCTGCTCTTTCTGTACCCTCCTGCCTCAAAATGTAATACTGAGATTCAGTCAACCTTGCTTTCCATTCAGCTTCCGTAAATTTCATCGGATATACTGTTTTATGTGTAGTCTTTGGAGGATCAGAATATTTATTCTTATTATTTTGAGCAGAAGTGCAGCCAGTAAATGCTAAAAAAACTGCAAGAAGGATAAAATTATTCGCTTTCATAACTTAGTTTTTGTTTTGTAAACTAACGAAAGAAAAGAGATTGAGGATTTTATAAAGCTTTTAAAAGATAAAGTTATAATTGTTTTAACAGCAAAATGTCTTGTATATGACAAGTTCAGTTATCTCTTCAGGAATCTGTTCGATAATATCTTATCCATCACTCCGTCTTTTTGATTGCGGCTGATTGGAATATGCTGGTTTCCAATCATGATATCATTACCTTCTATACTATCTATTTTTGAAACTGAAACGATATATGATTTATGAACTTTCAGAAATTTTTCAGATGACAAGTAATCCTCCACTGATTTAAAAGTGAGATAAGTCATATATTTTTTTTCGGCTGTATGAATCAACACATAATTCTGAAGCGCTTCAACATATAACACCTCATTAAATAATATCTTCACCAGTTTATTATCTGCTTTAATAAAGAAGTAATCTGAAACATTCGCATCTTTGGTATTTCTTTCTCTTATTTCATAAAACTCTTTTGCTTTCAAAACTGCTTTTAGAAACCTTTCGAATGAAACAGGCTTCACCAGATAATCTAATGCATTCACTTCAAATCCTTCCAAAGCATATTGTGGATAGGCCGTTGTAAAAATTACCGGTGGCGGCTTCTTTAATGACTTAAAAAAATCAAGTCCCGTTATTTTAGGCATCTGAATATCTAAAAATAATAATTGTACGTTGCCGCTGTTTATAAGCTCAGTTGCTTTCAGTGCAGAATCATACTCCCCCATAAGTTGTAGAAAATCAACATCTGCTATGTATTCTTTCATCCCTTTTCGGGCCAATGGTTCGTCGTCAATAATTACACACTTAATCTTCATAACACTTCAAGTTTTAAATCAACTATAAATTTATCATCAACTTCATTAATTTCAAGTTTGTGCTTGCCTGGGTAAAGTAGTTCCAATCTTCTTTTAACATTCACCAATCCTATACCACCCAACGCAGAAACCTTAATCGGTTCAGTGGAATTTTCAATTATGAAATTAAATGTTCCATTATTGCGACTCATATTTAATTTAACAGTATTCAATTTGTCATAATAATGCGAAATATGTTTGAAAGCATTTTCAACAAATGGTATCAGCAATAGGGGTTCAATCATAAAGTTTTTTACTTCCGACGCACAATGAAATTCTACATTGTACTTTTCATCCTTTCTTAATTGTTGCAAATCAGTATAATCTTTCAAATAATGAATTTCTTTTTCTATGGGTATTTTTTCACCATTCATTTCATATAGCTGATACCGGAGCATTTCTGAAAATTTGTGCAATGCTCCTCTTGCATCTGCATTATCCTTGTTAATTAAAAAGTAAACTGAGTTTAGGGAGTTAAAAACAAAATGGGGATTGATCTGCGATTTTAAAAAATTCAATTCTGCTTCGGCTTTCTCTTTCGCCGTTTCAGCCATACGCTGCTGTAACTTACCATAATCAAACATCAGTTTTACTGCCGCACCGGCAATTACCAAAAAAAAGTGTGGAAGAATATTGTCATACACCCTGGTTTTTAGATCTGCTGACCAGTTATACAAAGCAGGGTTGTCTATTATAATTCCCAGAAAACGCATCTTGATTACACTACTCAAAAGAATCATCACAACAAAAGTCAACCCAAACCATACATATCTTTTTTTATATAAAAGCTGGGGGATAAGAATATAATTTGTTACATAGATAAGGATTGCCAGGTCAGCCACTTTGATCAGCGTAACAATAAAAGCTTTATCTGGCGAAGCATAATTATCCTTTCGGAGAAAAAACCATGTTCCAAGTACCAGCATCCAGAAGATGAGATGGTGCAGCTTATACTTAATAAAAAAAGAGGCATTATGCATAATTCAAAATAAATGTACTAAATCCAGCTGTTAAACCGAATTACACCACCGGGCCTCTTCCCCTGATTTTCTGCTAATCTGCCATTTGTAAAGAAAAGTTGACTGATGCTGTAAAAAAGAAAATTTCTTCATCAATGTATTTCACTTTTATACAAATACAACTCTATGCGTATATTTAATTTAATTTTATACTTATTTCTTACTTCTTTGATTGGCTGTTCTCAAAATAAAACACAGACAAATTCAAAAATCGAACCATCTGCAACTGATCGGAAAGTAGGAGGAACTTGCGAAGGTTGTGAGGCTATTTATGAATCGCCAGTACCTTTTGACCAACTTAACTCAGTTGACACTTTACCAGATTTTAATGAAGATGGGCCAAAAATTGAAATCAGTGGCTATATTTTTCATTCAGATGGTAATACTCCCGCCGCAAATGTCATTATGTATTTATATCATACAGATCAGAATGGGATATACTCCGGAGGAGGCAATGAATCCATCTGGGGTAAAAGACATGGCTACATCAGAGGATGGTTAAAAACCGATAGCAACGGATTCTATAAATTCTATACTTTGATTCCTGCGTCATATCCAAACACTATAATACAAAAACACATTCACCCAACAATTAAAGAACCAGGAAAGACTGCCTATTGGATTGATGATTTCGTATTTGACGACGATCCGTTTCTTATCGAAAAAGAAAGAAATAAAAAATATCCAGTTGCAGGAAGTGGCGTTTTAGTTATCCGAAAAGAAAAAGGTATTTTAAAAGCACGGAGAGATATTATTTTAGGATTAAATGTAAAAGATTATTAACCCTTATAAGATGCCCGTTTATTTCAAATATAATTTACCGTACACCTTATAGTAAGTAAGAGTTCTTTCTACGAGATTTGAAATCATTCCATTCAAATTTAAAACCCAATGGTCGGTTTCTTTATCATACGACACATCTATTTTACCACTTGAAATTGCTATGTATGAAGCCTGATCACCTGATCTGAAAGAGTATATACCTTCAACTTCTTTGCTTCCTCTTGATCCTGGAACTATAGAGTAACTGCCCGTTTTTAAACTTTTGGCATGAAAATATAAAGAAACATATTGTCCCTTCTGTTCTACTGCAATGGTTAACTTTCCCTTTACCCTGTAAACTTTTAGAATGGCAGGACGGGCCTCTATAAAAAAATTATTGGAGCTGACTGTATCAGTTATAAAGACCGGGCAACTTCTTAATGTAGAATCTCTTTCTTCCTGTGCCTGCACAGTAAAAGAAATTGAAATTAAAATAATGATGGATAAGATTCGCATGAAGGTTTTTTGAGACATAAAAAATACATATAAAAATCAATATTCAGACTTCCCGTTAGAAATATTCTATTTTTTCACCCTATCCCCGAAAAGGAGGCTGCCAATCCTGACCATAGTACTACCCGCTTCAATTGCAGTTTCATAATCACTGCTCATCCCCATTGAAAGGGTTGTAAAAGCCGGCACAGCATCAAAAAGCCTTTTCAAATGCTCAAATTCAACCTTTACCTTCTGCATATCGGTACTAAAGCTAGCCATTCCCATTAACCCACAAACCCTTGCATTCTTCATTTCGGATTTTTCATATTCATTGATAACATAATGCAATTCTTTCTCATCTAATCCAAACTTTGTTTCTTCCTGAGCTATATGTACTTGAAGCAGGCAATCTATGACTCTGTTATTTTTTTCGGCCTGCTTGTTGATCTCTTTCAGTATTTTCAGACTGTCAACGCCATGTATCAGTTGCACAAAAGGAGCTATTAACTTTACTTTATTAGTTTGCAGATGCCCGATAAAATGCCAGCGAATATCTTTTGGAAGCTGGGTTTCTTTGTCCGCTAATTCCTGCACATAGTTTTCCCCAAAATCCCGATGACCCAGATTATACAATTCCTGAATAGCTGAAACAGGCTTAGTTTTAGAAACCGCAATTAGGCATACCTGCTTTTCGTCTAGTTGTTTTTTTATTAATTGAAAGTTTATCTTATTTACAGCCATTATTGACATACCCTGTACCGGGGATGTGGTTTTGATAATTAATTAATTATTTTTATAGCCAAATATAGACTATGAAATTAAAGTTAACTCTTTTGACCTTTATTGTATGCTGCTTTTCAGCAATTGCTATTGGGCAAAAAAAATATAATGGAACTCTTTTTACTAAACTTGGTCAAGAAATCAAAGGTGAAATAAAATTAAACTTAGAAGACGGCAATGATGAGCTTATTGAAATAACTACCGTAGAAAAAACGAAGGGGAAAGGATCTAAACAAACCCTTACAACCTCAATAAAACTGAATGTGGCAATTATAGACCATGTTCTTGTAGGTGGAAAAACATATTATTTTAGAGACATAAAAATTGATTATGATGATAAATATGTCAGAAATGTATGCGTCCAATTAATCTATGGAACAATTACTTCTGGCATATTTCAATCAGGCGATGGGACTGCAAAGCATAGTATTGGCATTAAGTTTCCAAAGGAAAGCCTTTACAGTCTTGCATCAGTAGATTTTGAGTATTACAATTCATCTGCAAGTGTAGCCATGAGAATTAGTAATTGTAAACCTTTACTGGATAAAATGATGAATGAAGATAAAACTGTTACATGGAAAGAAGACGCAACAAGAGAACAGCGAATCCAATGCTTTAAGAATATTATTAGTGATTACAATAAATGTAACGTCCACGAAGACTAGCCTTTCAAAATACTTCTGCTGATTACAATCCTTTGCACTTCGCTTGTTCCTTCATAAATCTGTGTAATTTTGGCATCCCGCATTAATCTTTCCACATGATATTCCTTCACAAATCCATATCCTCCATGTATCTGCACTGCTTCTACAGTGGTCCACATGGCTGTTTCAGAAGCATATACTTTGGCCATTGAAGAGCTCACTGTATAATCAATCTTATTATCTTTTTCCCAGGCAGCTTTCTGACAAAGCAATCTTGCAGCTTCAATTCTTGTTGCCATATCCGCCAATTTGAAGGCAATGATCTGGTGATTCATTATCTCAGTTCCAAAAGCTTTTCTTGTCTTGGAATACTCTTTGGCCAACTCGTAAGCACCACTTGCAATACCCAATGCCTGTGAAGCAATTCCAATTCTTCCTCCAGCCAGTGTTTTCATGGCGAATGTAAACCCAAAACCATCATCTCCTATCCTGTTCGATTTGGGCACTTTCACATCGTTAAACATAACTGTATGTGTATCACTTCCACGAATGCCCAACTTATTTTCTTTGGCTGCAACAACTACACCCGGCCAATTTTTTTCTACTATCAAACAGTTAATACCTCTGGAACCTTTAGAAGGATCGGTTTGAGCCATCACCAGATAAACTGAAGCTGTTCCTCCATTTGTAATCCAGTTCTTGGTCCCATTTAATAGATAGTAATCGCCTTTGTCTTCCGCAGTTGTTCGCTGCGATGTTGCATCGCTGCCAGCTTCCGGTTCGCTCAGCATAAATGCACCAATATATAATTCTCCATCTTTTTTGCCCTGCGCCAATGGAGTCAGATATTTTTGTTTCTGCTCTTCGTTTCCATAAGCTTCTATCCCATAGCAGACAAGGCTATTGTTTACACTTACCACCACACTTACACTTGCATCCACTTTGCTTATTTCTTCCATTGCCAGCACATAACTGATAGTATCCATTCCTGCCCCGCCATACTTTGGATTTACCATCATTCCTAAAAATCCAAGCTCGGCCAGCTTCATTACCTGTTCACGGGGAAATTGTTGTTTTTCGTCTCTTTCAATAACGCCAGGTAAACAATCATTTTGTGCAAAATCTTTTGCCGCCTTTTGAATCATTAATTGTTCTTCATTCAGTTGGAATAACATAATGCAAGTAGCTTTTAAGGGTGCAAAGATAAGGGCAAACTCAGGGTTTGCGAAGGAAGGAAATATTTGCAACTAATTTGAATTAAACTGATTATCCTCACTATTCAGTAACAGTTTTTGGCATAACTTTGCAGTCGCAAACGGAGGATTATGAAAAAGATACATATTATACTACTCGTTTTTGTTGCTGGTGCTATCGCAATGCTGATAAGTTTGTTAAATACAGGCTCAACTTATGAAACAATTGCTGACGCAAAGGCAATGCCGGGCAAATTTGTACATGTTGCTGTTCGATTAGACAAGACCAAGCCTGTTGAATTCGATGCAAAAAAAGATCCCAACTACCTAAGTTTTTATGCCATTGGGGTGGAAAATCCTGATCAAGCTATGAAAGTGGTTTACAGAAATGGAGAAATTCCAAACCTGATGATCAGTGAACGTTTAGTATTAAAGGGTAAATATGAAAATGAAAAATTTGAATGCAAAGATGTTCAGACCAAATGCCCTTCGAAATATAAAGAAGAAATGAAGCCCCCGCAGAATGTGTCTACAGGGCAAGCCACCGAAAAAAGCATCGACCAAAGTGCAATGGGTAATCCTGCTGCAACAACATCTGAAGCAACTAAATACTAATCCGGAATGGAGTATATCGGCGAGCATCTTTTACCCGGTCAATTTGGACACTTATTCATTGTACTTTCTTTAGTGGCATCGTTGATTGCAACATTTTCCTATTTTAAATCAGCCCAATCAAAGAATGATATTGATGCCGCTTATTGGAAAAAACTAGCCCGGATAGCTTTTATAACAGAAGTAATTTCTGTGTTCGCTATTTTTTCTATTCTCTTTTACATTATCTCCAATCATCTTTTTGAATATAAGTATGCATGGCAGCACAGCAGCCGCTCTTTAGAAGTAAAATATCTTTTGGCTTGTTTCTGGGAAGGACAAGAAGGAAGTTTTCTACTTTGGAGCGTCTGGCATTGTGTGTTAGGATTGATATTAATTAAAACAAGTAAGAAGTGGGAAGCTCCGGTAATGACTGTTGTCAGTTTAATGCAGTTTGCATTAGCCACAATGATTGCCGGCATTTACATTTTTGGATGGAAGATGGGAACTAATCCGTTCATTCTTTTAAGAGATTCAGGTGTGCTTGATAATGCTCCTGCCTTGCATATTAATGGTGACGTAACAATGGGTTTGAGGCAAGATTATATGTTATCTATTAAAGATGGCAATGATCTTAATCCGTTATTACAGAACTATTGGATGGTTATTCATCCACCCGTATTATTTATGGGCTTTGCATCCACCATCGTCCCATTTGCATTTGTAATAGCAAGCTTATGGAAAAAGAATTTCGGAGAGTGGACTAAGCCAGCTCTTCCTTGGGCATTATTCTCAGCTGCAGTGTTTGGCGTTGGTATTATGATGGGTGCCATGTGGGCTTATGAGTCATTAACCTTTGGAGGTTACTGGGCTTGGGATCCGGTTGAAAATGCATCATTGGTTCCTTGGTTAATATTAATATCTGGTATTCATACTTTGCTAATTTACAAACACAGCGGACATTCTTTAAGAGCAACGCACCTTTTTTTAATATTAACATTTGGCTTTGTGTTGTATTCAACTTTTTTAACAAGAAGTGGAATACTTGGCGAAACTTCTGTTCATGCCTTTACAGATCTGGGAATGAATATGCAGTTACTGATTTTCTTGCTAATGTTTGTTTTACCAGCATTAGTTCTTTTCATTTACCGCTACAAAGAGATTCCAACTATTCACAAAGAAGAAAGCACTTCCTCCAGAGAATTTTGGATGTTTATCGGTTCATTAGTTTTCTTTTTATCTGCATTGGTCATTATTGGTAAAACATCCATTCCCGTTGTCAATAAAATTTTAGGAACAAAGATTGCACCTCCTGAAAAAGCAGAGTTTTCCTATAATCAGATAATGGTATTTATTTCCATCATCATTGCAGTGCTTACTGCTGTTACGCAGTACTTGAAATATAAAAGCACAAGCACCAAAGTTTTTTTGAAAAAAATATTAATTCCATTTGTTATTGCTGCCATCATAGCTATCTTGGTTCTTGCAATTGGTAACGTAAATTACGAAAAGGAAACTTTTGGATTTATGGTTGCCATCTGGATGGCTGTTGCCTGCAGCATTTTTACTATTGTTGCCAATGCTTCATATATCTGGCTTGGGTTAAAGGGCAAGTTGAAACTTTCCGGCGGTTCTATTTCCCATGTAGGATTTGGCATGGTGCTTTTAGGCATTCTTATTTCTTCATCCAATAAAGAAGTGTTGTCCAATAATATTGGAGGCATTCCGGCTCCATTAGACAAGAATGAAGACCCCAGAGAAAATCTTACACTAGTAAAAGGATTAACCGTGGACATGGGAAAATATTCTCTTACTTATGAAGGAGATTCATCACATCCAAAAAAACAACTCTCTTATTACAAAGTGCATTTTAAAAGTAAAGATGGAAAAGAAGAGTTTGTGTTAACGCCAAATTCCTTTGTAAATTATAAAGGGAATGAAGGCTTAATGTCAAATCCAGATGCCAGACATTACTGGAACCATGATATTTTTACGTATATCACTTCTATTTCCAATCCAGATAAGTCAAAAGATACAACTACATTCCGGCCTAAAGATTTGAAACCGGGTGACACTTTGTTCTATTCAAGCGGTTTTATTATTTATGAGAACCTGAACAAAAAAGAAGATTTACCAGTTGATCTTTTTGGAAAAGATGGCAGCCTGTATGAAGCTAATCTGAAAGTTCACTCCAAATCCGGTTCATTGTATTCAATTGCTCCAAAACTGGCAATAGCCAAAGGCAATGAGATGGCAGTTCCAGATACTGTTCTTGCAGAAAGCATTGTACTCCAATTGGAAAAAGTAAACCAAGATAAAAGCATCACTTTAGGCATTAAAGAATCCAATGCTGTAATGGATTATATAACGCTGAAGGCTTACAAGTTCCCGTATATCCGTTTGTTGTGGTTTGGGGTAGTAATTACTGCTATCGGCATCATCATCAGCATGGTGCGTCGAATCCGTTTAAACCGGGAAAACGTATCTCAGTCATAAATTTAGCTTTTCCAAAACAGCATCCACAGTAGTTTTGTAGTCAGCTATAGCAATTATCGAAACCGTGATATAATTTTGCCATTAATGACCCCGCTAAAGAAATATTGTAATCTTCTTCTTGTCTTCCTGTTTATTTCAGGTGGTCGTCTTTTTGCACAAGTTGATCTGCCGGAACCGTTAATAGATTCCAACTACTACGCATTGCAACTAATGATAGAGCAACGGAAAAAATGGGGACCTTACGATACCATCTATTTACCTGCGGTTCTTTATCAGAACGAAATTGTGAATTATAAAGAAATGGAAATGGCCTGGGTTTCAAATATGTCACCCGATAAATTAGCCAAGTTTATTGAAGAATGGACAAGGCTTCGAAATGCGGTGTTTGTCACCTATCCTTATGCAAGGGTTGCCGGTGCTACTATAAATGATATTAACAAAAAGCTTGTAGGAGTTATTAGTAAAAAAGAAAGAAAGGCTCAAATAAAAAGCAGAGAAACGGAATTAAAAAAGCAGTTTAGTGATCCTCTTTCAAATTTGTCAGTGTATCAAGGCAAGATATTAATGAAGCTGATCAATCGGCAGACAGGGAATAACTGTTATGAAATTATAAAAGAATATAAAGGCGGATTAAATGCAAGGCTCTACCAAACAGCTGCCTGGTTTGTAGGCGGCAATCTGAAACAGGAATGGGATATGAAAGAAAACCTCATGGACCGACAAATTGATAACATCGTTAAAGAAATTGATGGAAGCTGGTATGGAAACCCTTACCGAAGATAATTATCCTCTATTGTCTGATATCTCTGTTTATTGTTTGTAATTTTCGTGGTAATCAAATAGTTTTATACACAAACTATATTCAATCATTAATATATGAAAATTTCTTTTTTAAGAAAATTGTATTCCCCTTTAGACCAGCCCGGACGACCCGCAGGGACGTGGGATGGAGAAAAGCTAGACATTCTTGCCATAGGCGTTCATCCGGATGATGTGGAATTAGGATGCTCCGGCACGATAATCAACGAAATAAAAACCGGGAAAAAGGTTGGAATCGTTGACATGACTCAAGGCGAACTGGGAACCAGAGGAACTATAGAAACCAGATACGAAGAAGCTACAAATGCTTCTATGATCATGGGAGTACAGGTAAGGGAAAACTTAAAAATGAGAGATGGTTTTTTTGAAAATGATGAAGACAGCAAGTTAAAACTGATTTCAGCAATCCGAAAATACCAACCTGATATTGTAATAGGCAATGTGCTACATGACAGGCATCCTGATCATGGCCGTGCCGGAAAAATGATTGCTGATTGTTGTTTTCTTGCAGGCCTTGCAAAAATTGAAACAAAAGATGAAAGCGGAAAAGAGCAGTTAAGATGGCGGCCATCTTATGTATTACATTACATTCAAGATTGGTATCATGAGCCGGATTTGTTAATAGATATTAGCGATGTATTTGAACAAAGAATGAAAGCCATTGAGGCTTATTCCACACAATTTCATGGTACAGATAATAAATTGGATGAGCCGCAAACGTATATTTCTACTCCAGACTTTTTAGACAGTGTAATTGCAAGGGCCAGGATGTTTGGCAAAAGAATTGGTGTTAAATATGCTGAAGGATTTATTAGTGAAAAAAAGATTGGCATTAAAACACTGGATGCATTGATTCAAAATGAAACTTAAACAGCTGTTAGTTAGTTTTCTTCACAAATACTTAACTAAAATCAAAGTTTTCCACATCGAAAAGCTAGCATTTTTTTCAATCAAGTTTTGACATTTATAGGTTATCTTTGTACTTCTGAAATTAGTAATATGTCAAGTCCAAAATTCTCAAATACTTCACAATCATTCCATACGGAACTTAAAAAAAGAATCAGCGATTATTTTAAGCAAACTGGCAAAGCTTCTACAGGAAATTTTTCCTTGTATTTTAAAGCTGCAATTCTGATTATTGGCTTTTTGCTTATATATACCCATCTTGTATTCTTTACACCCACAACATGGTTAGCCATTGTTGAATGTGTTATACTTGGAGGCTTAACCGCCGCTATTGGATTTAATATCATGCATGATGGCATGCACGGAAGTTTCAGTCAGAAGAAATGGGTAAATGAAATGGCCGGTCTTACATTAAATTTTTTAGGTGCTAACAACTTTATGTGGCGCAACAAACATAATATCATCCATCACACTTATACAAACATTGAAGGCATTGATGATGATATTGAGGCAAAGCCATTATTACGTCTTTGCGAAACACAGAAACATTATAAGATCCACCGTTTTCAACATTGGTATTTTTGGTTTGCTTATTCATTACTTTATATCTGGTGGGTTGTATTTACAGACTATAAAAAATATTTTTTGGGGCGAATAGGCCCTACTCCAATAAAGAAAATGACTATTGGTGATCATATTTCTTTCTGGGGATTTAAACTACTTCATGCATTTCTTTTCATTGCGATCCCAATTTATACATTAGGCTTTTCAACCTGGCTTATTGGATTCTTAATATATGGCATGTTTACCGGCTTTGTATTAAGCATCGTTTTTCAATTGGCTCATACAGTAGAAGAAACGCATTTTCCACAAGCCAATGAGGCAGGTAAAATGGAAGATGAGTGGGCAGTACATCAGTTGAAGACTACTGCAAATTTTGCAACCAGAAACAGATTAATATCATGGTTAGTGGGGGGATTAAACTTTCAGGTAGAGCATCACCTGTTCCCAAGAGTTTCACATGTACATTATCCGGAAATAAGTAAAATCATTAAAAAAGCCTGTCAGGAATTTGGTATCCCTTATATTGAATATCCAAAAATGAGAATGGCTGTAGTATCACATATCACTCATCTTAAAACCCTGAGTAGAAAATAAATTACTTCTATATTGAAAAGAGCTGCCTTGGTAGCTCTTTTTTTATGAAAAATATTTTAGTAATCGAGTCGTGCTGTCTTTTATTTTATGTCGAATAGAAAGAAGGCTACATTTGCAACGCTTTTAATTTAGTACTATGACAGATCTCCGTAAACATGATCCCAATAAAGTAAGTAACCCGGACAATAATATTTTTGGATTGCCCACCAATGAAGAAGATTCGAGGCTCATTATTCTTCCTGTGCCCTGGGAAGTGACAGTAAGCTATGGCGCAGGCACTGCCAGAGCTCCAGAAGCAATATTAAAGGCAAGCTTACAAGTTGATTTATTTGATCCGGATATGCCAGAAGCATGGAAGCAAGGCTTCTTTATGCGGCCTTGTGATAAGAAGATATTAATGAAAAGCGATTTTTTAAGGAAAGAAGCCGAACTCTACATTGATTATATTTCCAGAGGTGATGAAGTAGCTGCAAATCAATTCATCTGTAAGGTCATAAAAGAAGTAAATGAAGGTGGCGAGTTTTTAAACAATTGGGTTTATGAACAAACAAAGGGTTTGCTGGAAAAGGATAAATTGGTAGGCTTATTAGGTGGTGACCACAGTTCTCCTTTAGGATATTTAAAAGCCATAGCTGAAAAGCATGGAGAATTTGGGATACTGCAAATTGATGCTCATTGCGATTTGAGAATTGCTTACGAAGGCTTCAATTATTCTCATGCAAGCATCATGTATAATGCACTTACGGAAATTCCAGCGTTAGGAAGATTAGTTCAGGTTGGAATCAGAGATTTTGGTAGTGATGAGTGGGAATATGTGAAAAATAGCAATTACCGGGTAATTACTTATTTTGACCAAGAAATAAGAACACGACAGTTTGAAGGACAAACCTGGAAATTTATTGCAGAAGAAATCATCAGTAAACTTCCAGAAAAAGTATTTATCAGTTTTGATATAGATGGTTTAGATAGAAAACTTTGTCCATTTACAGGCACACCTGTTCCCGGTGGTTTTGAATTGGAGCAGGTCTTTTATTTGTTTACCAAACTGCTGGAGAGCGGTAAAAAAATTGTTGGCTTCGATCTTAATGAAGTTGGAATTGGTGGAGATACAGATTGGGATGCGAATGTGGGATCAAGGGTTCTTTATAAACTGTGTAATTTATTGGTGACAAGTAACTCCTGATTAAAGAACCACAATGAATGATTTCATATTAATTTTAAAGAATGAAAAAACTGCATCTTATAAAAAATCCATCCTTCTTATTATAGGGTTAAACTTAATTTTCTTTATTTACCTCGCATTTGCAGCTGAAAATTATAAAATAAGGAATGCTGCATTTTTCGCAATTGCGTTTATTCTTTTAAGTTTTGCAATAAAATATATTTACGATAAAAGAAACAAAGAATTCAGTGCAGTGTTTTCTTCATTGGGCTTTATCGCTTTCATTTATTTTTCTCTATATCTATGGTGGCAAGCAATTGCAATGGTTGTTATTCTTTTATTCTACTTTTATTCGATAAGAAAGCTTCAAGTAATAGTTTCAATAGAAGGGATTCAGTATCCATCATTTCCAGCCAAAAAAATAGATTGGGTCTCTTTAAATAATATCTTGCTAAAAGATCAACTTATAACAATCGATTTTAAAAATAATAAATTGATACAAACCGAGATAGATGCTGAGCAAAAAAATGTCGACTTCAATGAAAAAGAATTTAACGACTTTTGCAGGCAACAATTAAATAAATGAGTTTACAGCAATCTCCATATATACTTTATTCCGACGGGAAAGGAAATATTTTTGAAGATACCTCACTTTATGTAACCGGACGCAGTGGTTGGGATGCAACAGATATTCCAGAAGAAGACTGGATTGTGTTACCAATCGGTGGATCTTTATATGAATTACCAGGAAGGAAAGGAATTGGTATTGATGTGGAAACTGGTGAAATGAGATTATGTGAAAAAGGCTTGGCGGTTGCTGCATTCGTCCCTCCTGCTTATTCGGGATTTTATATGTCTGCTTTTGAGACGGCTCCAGAGGCTCCGGTTCTTCCATTATTTTGTTATTGCGCCGCTGGTTGGCTCGATGGAAAATTTTATGTGCCTGCAGTAAGAATTGAACAAGATATAAGACAGGATTCCGAAGGTTACAATAAAGAAAAAGTAGATGCTGGTGTAAAGGAATTGCTTAATCATTATCCTCATAACAGATTAGTAAGTCACCTTGCTAATAACTGTGCATTAACTTATCAATGTCCGGCAGCAAGAAATTTTGCATTGGGCAGATGGGAATGTCCGATTCCGGTATCGCCTGCTTGCAATGCAAACTGTGTAGGATGTATTTCATTACAGCCGGATGAAGAAACAATTGTTTCACCCCAAGATAGATTAGGATTTAAGCCAACAGTAGAAGAAATAGTAGAATTCACAGTGCCGCATCTTGAATCTGCTCCTTATCCTATTGTAAGCTTCGGGCAAGGATGCGAAGGCGAACCATTGCTGATGTGGGAAACCATGCGGGATGCAATTATCGAAATAAGAAAACATACAGCTAAAGGAAGTATTAATATCAATACAAACGGCTCCATGCCCAAAGCAGTAAAAGCTTTATGCGAAGCCGGATTAGATTCAATAAGAGTTAGTACCAACTCAGTAAGAAAAGAAATTTACACACCCTACTACCGGCCAAACAATTATGAATTTGAAGATATTGTTGAAAGTCTGAAAGTAGTTAACAGTTTTGGCGGCTGGACATCTATCAACTTTTTTGTTTTCCCTGGCATGACAGATTCAATTGCTGAATATGAAGCATTAAGAAAATTCATTAAAGAGACAGGATTAAAGATGATACAGTGGCGCAGCTTCAATATTGATCCGGATTGGTATTTGCGAAAAATTGGTGTTTCAGATACAGGAGAATGTTTGGGGGTAAAACAATTGCAACAATCGATCAAAGAAGAATTTCCAAATTTAAAATACGGCTATTTCAATCCGCCAATTGAACGCATAAACGGAAAATTTGAAATGGACTTTGCACATCATTAATAATTCCTCCAGTTAATGAATGAAAAATTTACTCAAAACAAAATACTGGTTGGTGCCGCATTTGCCATATTGGCTACATTGATATGGTCTGGAAATTTCATTATTGCAAGAGGCTCTAAAAACCATATCCCTCCCATTACATTAGCTTTTTATCGCTGGTTTTGTGCTACAATTATCCTTCTTCCTTTTACCTGGCATTTATTTATCAAAGAGATTGCAATCCTAAAAAAGCATTTCTGGTATTTTCTTTTAACAGCAGTTTCCGGCGTTACATTATTTAATACATTCGTTTACATCGCTGGTCACACTACTGAAGCTATCAATATGGCCT
>JBDSUW010000035.1:0-3282 GCA_039927535.1 Chitinophagaceae bacterium
CTTGCGAATATCAAAAATAAAATCACTCCACTTCTACAATCAATTCAATCTCCACTGCCATGTTTCTTGGCAAAGAACACATCCCGACAGCAGAACGGGCATGTCTTCCTTTTTCACCAAACACTTCAACTATTAGATCTGAAAACCCGTTTATGACTTGCGGATGATCTTTAAAATCTGCATCGCAATTAACCATACCGAGCACTTTTATTATTCTTTTCACTTTACTCAAATCACCTAATTCAGCTTTTAAAACTGCTAGTTGATTAATTGCCGTTAATCTTGCGGCAGCTTTTCCTTCTTCTATTGATAAATCTTTACCAACTTTTCCTGTGATATAATCCCCTTGAGTATTGGAAGGTCCTTTACCCGCCAAAAATAATAAATTACCAGTTCTTACTACATGCACATAATTGGCTATCGGTTTTCGAATTATTGGTAATTCTATTCCCAATTCTTTCAATTTTAATTCTGGAGTCTGTGAATGCCCAATTGAAGCATATTGAATAAGCAGAATTAACAGGCAATATGTTTTTTTCATATTACAAAAGTTTAAAAAGATAAGCAGCTACCAATGTACCAGCAATCGGCCCCACAACAGTTATCCAACAATTACTGAAATCAATATCTCTTTCCTCGAACCGATAAAATGAAATTTACTATTCTTGCAGCCGGCGGGCTAACCTTTTAATTTTTTTATACTAAATTTTTCTGAACTTGTAATAACAAAAGCCCGCATACAAGTTGCAACTTTATTTTAAAAAACCATTTTCTCTCTTACATAATCTTATAAAATGCCAGTGCAGCAAGTATACCACCTGCAATAGGTGCTAGAACTGGAATCCAGCTATAACTCCAATCGCTGCCTCCTTTATTTTTCATTGGTAAAATAAAATGTGCAATGCGGGGACCCAAATCTCTTGCAGGATTAATGGCATAACCTGTTGGTCCGCCCAATGATAAACCAATACCCAGCACCAATAACCCTACGGGTAATGCATCTAATGGACCAAGGGATGTTTCAGAAGCTGACATATTTAATGCACCAAAAACTAATATAAATGTGCCGATCATTTCTGTTAAAAAATTATAAAACGGATTACGGATAGCCGGCCCGGTTGAAAATACGGCCAGCTTCAACTCTTTATCTGCCGTTTCATCAAAATGTTGTTTATAACTAATCCATACAATCAAAGCACCAACAAATGCACCTGCCATTTGTGCGGCGAGGTAAGTTGGTAGCAGCGCTTTGTCAAATTCTTCATTAAACAGAGCCATAGCAATGGTAACAGCCGGATTCAAATGACCACTACCTCCCATTGTTTTGGAGGCATACACACCCAGGAACACAGCCATTGCCCATCCGAAGGTGATAACGATCCAGCCGCTGTTATTTCCTTTTGTTTTATTAAGTACAACGTTTGCAACCACACCGCCACCCATCGTAAGCAGTAATGCAGTGCCGGCAAATTCGCCGAGAAAAGGTGAAGGACTCATATTTGTTGGTTTAAGGTTTAGTTTAGTGTTTCCTTTTTTGAAAAAAAATTTTGTTCTTAACTCCCCTTTAGGCCCGCCCGGTCGGACTGGGGTTGGGGGCTTCGGTCCATGCTTGTGCAGCTTTTACTGCTCTTTTCCAGTTTGCCTGTAAATCATCTACTGCTTCTTTTTTCATAGAAGGAGAAAATGTTTTATCTTTTTGCCAGTATTGTTGCAGTTCATCAATACTTTTCCAAAAGCCTACTGCCAGCCCTGCAAGATATGCTGCACCCAATGCAGTTGTTTCTGTTACCTGTGGCCTTATTACATCAGTACCTAAGATATCACTTTGAAATTGCATCAATTGATTATTAACTGTTGCGCCACCATCCACTCTTACTTCTTTAATTGGCAAACCGGCATCGGCCTGCATGGCTTTCATTAAATCCATTGATTGAAAAGCGATACTCTCTACTGCTGCTCTTGCAATGTGTGCATCGGTTGTTCCTCTTGTTATACCTAAGATAGTTCCCTGTGCATGTTGATTCCAGTATGGAGCACCTAACCCAGTGAATGCAGGCACTACATATACACCACCATTGTCTTCTACTTTAGAAGCCAGTGCTTCCACATCAGCAGAGTTTTGAATAATTTTTAATCCGTCTCTTAACCATTGAACAACAGCTCCACCGATAAACACACTTCCTTCCAATGCATATTGTACTTCGCCATTCACTTTCCAGGCAATAGTGGTTAGTAAATTATTTTTTGATTGAACAGGTTTTGTTCCGGTATTCATCAACATAAAACAACCAGTGCCATATGTATTTTTAACCATTCCTGGCTGTGTACACATTTGTCCGAACAAAGCCGATTGCTGATCGCCTGCAATACCGCTGATTGGAACAGGTGTAGCTGTAAAAATATTTTCTGTGTGTCCATACACTTCGCTGCTTGATCTTACTTCGGGCAACATGTTTTCTGGAATACCAAACAACTCCAATAACTCCGTATCCCATTTTAGTTCATGAATATTATATAGCAAAGTTCTTGATGCGTTGGACATATCGGTAGCATGAACTTTTCCATTGGTTAGCTTCCAGAGCAACCAGCTATCAATAGTACCAAAACACAATTCACCTTTTTGTGCTTTATCTCTTGCGCCTTCTACATTATCTAAAATCCATTTTACTTTGGTCCCGGAAAAATAAGCATCCGTAACAAGCCCTGTTTTAGATTGTATCATTGCAGCATGTCCATCCCTCTTTAACTGATCGCAATAAGAAGCAGTCCTTCTGTCCTGCCAAACAATAGCATTGCAAACAGGAAGAGACGTTTGCCTGTCCCAAACAACAGTTGTTTCCCTTTGATTTGTTATACCAATTGCAGCTATGTCTTTAATGGTTAAGCCGGCTTTCAAAACAGCTTCTGTAGCAACGCCTAATTGAGTGCTCCATATTTCATTGGCATCATGCTCTACCCAACCGGGCTTTGGAAAGATTTGTGTAAACTCTTTTTGTGCAGTTGCAACAATACTTCCTTTCTTATCAAAAATAATAGCTCTTGAACTCGTTGTTCCCTGGTCGAGGGACAAAATGTAATCTGGCATAGTAATCTTTTATGCAGTTAAAGAATAAATATAAACGTTATGACTGAAATTCCGGACAGTGAATTTATAAATCTATTTTATTTTATTTTTCTTTTAAAAAAGCCTGAAGAATAAATGCCCATTTTTTATACCCTTCCGTATTAAGATGAAGTCCATCATAAGTCAGAGTTTTATCTAATTTTTTATCCTCACCCTCA
>JBDSUW010000036.1:0-7745 GCA_039927535.1 Chitinophagaceae bacterium
GAATCGTTTCATTTATTAAATATGTTGAAACAAGCCCGGCCATTACACCGGGACAGGTATCCAATTTTCATAAACAATTGGAATCATTTTATAAAAATGCATAAATATGGAAGAACAAATTTTTGAACAACGGACAGACCTTTCCGCATTAAACGATGCAGTAAATTCTATCCGCAATGAAATAAAAAAAATCATAGTGGGGCAGGATGAAATGGTAAAGCTTATCATTACCGCTTTGCTTGCAGATGGCCATGTGTTGATAGAAGGTGTGCCAGGTGTTGCAAAAACATTGACAGCTAAACTTGTTGCTAAAAGTGTGAATGTAGGTTTTTCCAGAATACAATTCACTCCAGACTTGATGCCTTCTGATGTGTTGGGTACACCAGTGTTTAATCCGAAAGAGGCAAGTTTTGAATTTAAGAAAGGCCCTGTTTTCAGTAATATCGTTTTAGTGGATGAGATCAACAGAGCTCCTGCCAAAACACAATCTGCACTTTTGGAAATAATGGAAGAAAGACAGGCGACAGTGGATGGAAAAACTTTTCCGATGGCATCGCCATTCATGGTGTTAGCTACGCAAAATCCAGTGGAACAGGAAGGAACTTATCGTTTGCCTGAAGCGCAGCTTGATCGTTTCTTATTTAAGATTTTAGTCCCTTATCCTAATGAAACGGAGGAGCTGGCAATACTTACACAGTTTCACAATATGGGAAATACAACAGCTATAGAATTGATTCAACCTGCATTACAAGGCGAACAAGTAGTGGCTTTGAGAAAGCAAATAAAAATGCAGATAATTGAAGAAAAGCTATTGCAGTTTATTGCCAAGCTTATTCACCAAACAAGAAATCATAAATCAATTTATCTGGGAGCATCGCCAAGAGCATCATTGGCAATAATGAATGCATCCAAAGCAATGGCTGCCATGAGCGGAAGGGATTTTGTTACACCAGAAGATATTTTAGCAGTTGTACCATCTGTACTACGCCATCGTATCATTCTTTCACCTGATAAAGAAATGGAGGGAATTACTGAGGATGAGGTGATAAAACAAATAATACAGGGAATGGATGTGCCGAGGTAGGTGGGATTGAAAACTGAAGTCTGAGGTAAGAAGTCTGAGGCGTGGAATCGAAGAAGTACTACATGGGATAAATCATTTTTATAAAGTAATAATATGATCAAAACCGTTTTCGATTTGGATGTGTTTAAAATATCATATGCAATTGCTATGGATATTTTCAAACTAACAAGAAATTTTCCTAAGGAGGAAAGATATTCATTGACAGATCAAATTGTAAGATCATCCCGTTCAGTTTCGGCAAATATTGCCGAAGGTTGGGGTAAGAGAATTTATGAGAATGAATTTAAACGCCACTTGATTTATTCAATGGGATCACTGGAAGAAACAAAAATATGGCTTCATTTCAGCCGTGATTGTTCATATATAAATCAAGAGAAATTTATTTTAATCGAAAAAAAACTAGACGAAGCAGGAGCTAAGATTTATAAGCTTCATGAAAATTGGAGAAAACTTTAGCTTATAGTAAAGCCTCTGACTTCCGATTTCTGACCTCAGTCATCATATTATGATTAAAAGCTTCTACTTAAATAACATCGCTTACTACATTGCCGGGGCTGCGTCGGTAGTTTTTGTTATAAGCTATTTTTATCCTGCTTTATTTCAGATAGGAGGGTTGATTTTATTATTACTTGGCATAGCTATTTTTATAGATACTTTACTGCTGTTTAGTAAGAAAAAAGGTATAAAGGCAGAGCGGTTAGTTACGGATCGGTTTAGCATTGGTGATGACAATAAAGTTGTTCTAAGTATCAATAATCATTATGGATTTCCTGTTAGAACAAGTGTTATTGATGAGTTACCGATTCAATTCCAGGAAAGAGAATGGATACGAAGGACAAGAATTGATAAAGGAGAAAAATATGATCTTGAATATTTTTTAAAACCAATGACAAGAGGTGAATATGTGTTTAACAACATTAATGTTTTTGCACATGGTCCGCTACAATTAGTAAAACGGCGTTTTATCTTCGAAGCTACTCAGACAGTAAAAGTATATCCATCTTATATTCAGATGCGTCGTTACCAATTGCTGGCAGTTAGTAACCGCTTACAAGAAGCAGGAGTGAAGAAGATCAGAAGAATTGGCCATAGTATGGAGTTTGAACAGATCAAAGAATATGTTCGGGGAGATGATTACAGAACTATTAACTGGAAAGCAACGGCCCGCAAAGATGCGTTGATGGTGAATAATTATACTGATGAGAGAAGTCAGCAGATATATTGTTTAATAAATAAAGGCAGAGTAATGAAAATGCCTTTTAACGGAATGACATTGTTGGATCATGCTATTAATGCATCGTTGGTATTGTCGAATGTGGCGTTGGTAAAGCAAGATAAAGCTGGTGTCATCACTTTCGAAAAAAATCTGGATACATTTTTACTGGCCGATAAAAAACCGATGCAGATGAATCTTATTCTGGAAAGTCTTTATCGTCAGAAAACAGATTACCTTGAATCTGATTTTGAAAAACTTTTCTCTGTAATTAGAAACAGAGTTACAAACCGTAGCTTACTAATCTTGTTTACAAATTTTGAATCGCTGGAAAGCCTGCAAAGAGAAATGAGTGCTTTAAAAAAGATTGCCAAGTATCACCTCTTGCTTGTAGTATTTTTCGAGAATACAGAATTGAAATCCTTAATAGAAGGGAATGCATCTTCGCTTGAAGACATATATATAAAAACAATAGCGGAAAAATTTGCTTTCGAAAAAAGACTGATGGTAAAAGAACTCCAGAAAAATGGCATTCCGTCCATACTTTCAACACCTGAAAATTTGACGGTGAGTACAGTAAATAAATACCTCGAATTAAAAACAAGAATGTCTATCTGATACCGAATATTAATGGTACACAATCAAAAATTTTCTGATTGTCGGTATTTTTCATTCACTACATTTCATGCTTTTTTATTGTAATAGTATTGTCTAATATTTCGTATAAGTTTTTCAACCATTCACAAACCTTATTTTTGCCGGATGGATAAAATAGCATTTGAGCAAGGACAGGTTTTGTTGATAGATAAACCTCTTCGGTGGACTTCTTTTGATGTGGTACAAAAGCTCAGAAATATTATTAGAATAAAAAAGATTGGCCATGCCGGGACCTTAGATCCTTTGGCCACCGGATTATTAATTATCTGTACCGGAAAATTTACAAAAACAATAAATGAATATATGGCGCAGAAGAAAGAATACACTGGCACCATTACTATTGGCTCCACAACGCCAACATATGACTTAGAAAGTGAGCCGGAAAATTTTAAGCCATACGATACTATTTCCGAAGAAATAATCAGGGAAACAACAAAACAGTTTACAGGAGAAATTTCTCAGATACCTCCTGCACATTCCGCTATCAAGATTGGTGGTAAAAGGGTGTATGAATTAGCAAGGCAAGGTAAAGAAGTAAAGATTGAACCAAGGCAGGTTACAATTAATGCGTTTGAAATTATGAAAATTGAGTTGCCATCAATTTACTTCAAAGTGGTTTGTACTACCGGCACCTATATCCGTAGCCTTGCTTTTGATTTTGGTAATGCATTAGGTTGCGGTGGGCATCTCAGTAGTCTTTGCCGCACAAGAATCGGCAACTTTAAAATAGATGAAGCATTAACGATTGATGCATTTGAAAAACAATTCAGAAACGATAATCCTACAAGCTAAACGGATAATTAATACCTATTTGTAATTGCCCATTATTTAATCGCCAGTTATGAAACAATTTATTCTGATCGGCTATATTGTCCGGTGATGGATCTTTCACTTTATATGCATAATCCACTCTTATAAGAAAGAAATTAAAATCAAGGCGAAGTCCTGTTCCAAGGCCAATGGCAATATCTTTTCCAAGCCTGCTGAATTTAAAAACTTCTTCTTCCTGACCAGCTTGTTTTTTTAGTAGCCAGACATTTCCGATGTCGGTAAATAAAACACTTTCAACTCTGGTGCCTGCTATGGTTGCAATTTTAAATCGGTACTCTGTATTAAATTCTAATTGTACATCTCCAAATCTGTCGGGAAATTGATCAAAGTCTTTGATAACAGAACCTGGTCCTAATCTTCTTAATTGCCATGCTCTCATACTGCTTGGTCCGCCGGCGAAATATTGCCGGAAGAAAGGAAGAGCATATCTTTTGTTTTCATTTACGGTTGAGTTGAGAGCATAACCAATTCCGCCAAAAAAGCGAAACACCAACGATGATGTATTGAATTTTATGGCTTGTGTAAACTCTGTATTTATTTTTATGAACTTGTACAACTGCGTATCCAGAAACTTGCTTGGAATAAGGCCTGCAAGAAAAGGAATCTCTATATTAAAGGAAAGAACATTTGGTTTTTTCTCCTGTGTGTTTTTAATTGTAAAACCTGCCAAAGTCGACGAAATAAATCCATCTGTAAAAATGTTTTTCAAAACAGGGTTTGCTGCAATCAGTTTTGTCAAACTATCTCTTGGCTTTAAAAAGGAATATTCAATGTTGGGAATTTTCCAAAACAGTTGCAATAGTTTATTCTTCTGGGTAATATTTCCCTGGTATTCATATCCCCAGGAACCATTAACAGTAGTAAGGTTGTATAATAAGTTTCGCTCCGTATTAGCAGCATTGAAAGAAAAGATTGTTCTGATATTACTTCCATGTTTTGCTGCGAGCCTTTTAAAATTCGGGACTAATTTTGGGAAATAAATATTATGACTGAAACTTGTTTGTCTTGTTTGTACAAAATTCTTTCCCAGTTCAACACCAAACCGCACACTGGTATTTGTTTGAATAGCAGATTTGGCAAAATTCTTATTGAGAAGACTTAGATTAAAACCCAACCCAACCAATGTTCCTGATACAGCGCTGATATTCTGACTGGCTTCCAGATTGGCGGTAAAGGAATATTTTTTTGCTGGGGTTAGACGGATATTAAAATCTGCAGTGTCTTCTCCGAATCTTGCTTTCTGTTCAATATTGACAAGCCGCCATGAGCCTAAAGAATTAAATCGGTTAATAGTTCTTAGATATTTCTGTTGGTTATATAAATCGCCTCGTTTAAAATAAATATTCTGTGGAAAAATTTTTGGCTTGAAGATGTCGTTATGATAAATTACTTTCACTCCATTTACTATTTCTTCTTTTCTGTCTTTTCCGGCAGTGTCGTATGTAAGGTCAGGGTAAACAGTAATGTTGCCGATATAATATTTTATGAGCTTGCTGCTATCCGAATCAGATCGTAACCTTATTTCAAGATTTGCGGTTGGATTTTCTCTTCGCTCTTTAAGTTTTTGCAATATTTCCAATTGTTCTAATGGATCGAAGGTTGGACGTAAAAGCGAAATGTCGAGTGTATCCCAAAGACCGATCATTTCTTCTCTGCCAAATCGCATAAATCCATTGTTGCGGTATATATCAACGAGCCTGTCTAATTCCTGTGAGATTGCTGCTTTTGCAAATGGGTCCCCTTCTTTTACACGACTGTTTTTTTGGTTTTCCAAAGCGATTGACTGAAGCTCTGGTTGATTAAAATTGTAAGCAAAAGAATCAATGGTTACTATCTTACCCGGCTTAACCAAAAAATTTACTGTTGTGCGATACTGATCCTGGTTAACGGTATCAATAATTGTTGTGTAGGTAATGCTGTCCCGAAAATAACCCAGTGAAACCAATAATGCATTCATAAATTGAATAGATTTATCGGCATTCTCAGCTTTAAATTCCGGTGGGTTGTTGAGCACCAGTGCATTTATCCGACCTTTATAAAGCAGTTTATGAGAAGTCCTTACTCTGATACTATCGTCCAATTGGCGGGAAAGTCTGGATTGAAGGTCATTTTTTTCTGCTGTGGTGTAATTTCCATCCACTGTCACATTATATTTGAAGACAAATGGCTTTTTTACAGGGTAATTTTTAGGAATAACCCCGCATGAACTTATTAGTAGCAACATAGAGATTACAACTACCGGAAGGAAAAACCGACTATAAAAAAATGTGGTGATTGACATAAATAAAAAAGAAGATATATATGCTTGCTAAATCTAAGCTCAAATATATTCAAAGTTTAGGCCAGAAAAAATTCCGTGAGCAGGAAGGTTTGTTTATTGCTGAAGGCCCAAAATTGGTAAACGACCTGCTCGAAATGAAAAACGCTGCCATTCAGGAAATTTTTGCTTTAAAGGAATGGATAGAAGATAACAAAAAAGTTGCATATAGCAACTCAGTAGTTGAAACCACTGCCATAGAATTAGAAAAGATTTCACAATTATCGACGCCCAATCAGGTAATGGCGGTGATAAGACAATTTCCAATTGATGAGAAGATTGATGTAAAAAATAAAATCATCCTGGCACTTGATAATATTCAGGATCCGGGGAATTTGGGAACGATTATTAGAATTGCAGATTGGTATGGTGTCGATCAGATAGTTTGTAATAATCAAAGTGCTGATATGTATAATCCAAAAGTGATTCAAGCAACGATGGGTAGCATTGCAAGAGTAAAAGTATTTTATACTGAACTTTCAGACTGGCTGGCAAAACAAAAGAGCATTCCAATCTATGCAGCTATGCTCGATGGAGATGATGTGACCTCCATGAAAAAAATAAAGGAAGGAATTATTGTTATTGGAAATGAATCAAAAGGAATAAGTGATGAAGTGTTAAAGTCTGTCAGCAAAAAAATAACGATACCTCAAAAAGGGAAAGCAGAATCATTAAACGCCGCTGTTGCAACAGGAATTATCCTGTCACATTTTTTATAATTACCTGAACTGGATTGCTTTTACCGGTTGAATATTTCTGACCAATACTGTTGGTATCAGCAGTACTAAAAAGCAAACGGTTAATGTTCCTGCACAAATTAAAGCTACCTGCCACCACACAATTTTTACCGCCGCTGTACTCATATAGTATGCTTCTTCTTTGAGTGTGATAAATCCTGTGGCATCTTGTAGCCAGAGTAATCCAAGTCCAAAGAGAAGTCCGAAAAATATTCCTGTAAGGGTTATAAATAACGAGTGGCGGAAAAATATTTCCTGAACTGTCCAGTTAGATGCACCCAATGATTTTAGTACCCCAATCATTCTTACTCTTTCCAATACTAAAATGATAAGGCAGGTGATAAGATTGATAATAGCAACAATCACCATAAAACCAATCAGAACATCCCGGGTAATATCCTGCATACTCAGCCAATCGAATATATTGGGAGAAATTTGTTTTACACTTACGGTATTCCAAGTCAACGGAAAATATTGCATGGCATAGATTTCATTGGCAACATCATCTATTTTGTGATAATCATGAAGAAAAATTTCATAGCCACCAATGTCATCATCATTCCATTCATTCAGCCGTTGAATCAATTTTATATCGCCAATGGCAAATGTTTTATCATAATCTTCAATACCTGTTTTAAAAATACCGGTGATGGTTAATTTGTCAGGTCTGATATTAGGTAATCCTCCAGCTTCACTGCTTTTTTTATCGGGCCGTATAAAATAAATTAACACCCTGTCATTCAATTTAAGATTCAATTGCTTTGCAGTAAAATCTGAGATCATGAGCTCACGACTGTAGCTGCTGTCGTTAAATTGAATTGGCCGGCCTTCTTTAATGAAACGCTTTATATTGTTGAAATCATAGGTGCTATCAAAACCTTTTACCAACACACCTTCTATTTCATC
>JBDSUW010000037.1:0-9945 GCA_039927535.1 Chitinophagaceae bacterium
AAGAATAGCACCGGTTTGTAAACTAGCTGCTAATGCTACAGATGTTTTCAATGTGATCATACTGATATAAGCATCTATATTCACATTGTCCATTTTTTCAAAATCCATATCCAGTTGCTGGCCTTCGCAAACTTCCTTCGCGGTTCTATTAAATAATGTAAGAATTGGCTTCAGGTGTTCAACGCTTATTTTATTTAATTCTTCATATGCTGTTACCAGCATTACATCACCAGCCAGCAATGCCGTGCTATCACCATATTTTGAATGAACCGTTTCCATTCCACGCCGCAGTGGAGCTTTATCCATGATGTCATCATGTATCAATGTGAAATTGTGAAAAAGTTCAATAGCTGTTCCTAAATACCAGGCATCTTCTTTTATTTCTTCAAAGAGTTCATTACCCATTAAACATAAAACAGGACGGATTCTTTTTCCGCCTAGATTTAAAAAATATTCATTGGGATCATATAAAGATGAAGGTTGCTCCGGAAAGTGCCGCTTATCAAAATGAAGGGCAAATTTTTGTGATAAGAGTTCGAATGATTGCATGGCTGTAAATATAAATGAAATACAGATTGTCTGATATTTTATGGCTCATTTCACACTTTCTTACGCTTTATTAATCTACAGTTTTGCTAAAAATCTATCTTATAACTAAAAAAACGTTTGTTAATAATAAAAAAACGAGCCCTTTGATTCTATTAAAGTCTACAAAATCAATAAATATATTTATAAATTCTATCAATAAATTTTATCATATTTTGCTAACTTTACCATATGCAAAGACCAGCAATATCCAAAAAAGCCTTCTGGGATGTAAACTTTGATAAGCTGGATTTCGAAAAATCCTCGTTGTTCATTATGCAAAAAATTTTTAACTACGGTAGCTGGGAGGATCAGGTTTCTTTAATGCGGTTTTATGGCCTTGACAGGATAAAAAATGAAGTTACAAAGGCCTCTTATCTGCGCCAGCCAGTCCTTAGTTTTTTATGCACTATTTTACAGTTGCAAAAAAATGAATTTGAATGTTACAGAAAAATGCAGTTGAACCCACTACCCTGGAATTATTAAAATCATTTTGCAAAGAACCCCAATTGAATAATTTCGCTTTAGGTGGTGGCACCAATATTGCATTGCGAAAAGGTCATAGGCTTTCAGTTGATCTGGATTTTTTTACCCATTCAAATTATGATAACACAACAATTTATAAAACTGTAAGCACTTTATTTCCTGCAACTGAATTATTGTTTGAGCAGAATCAAACGATGATGTTTATGATAAATGGAGTAAAAGTTGATTTATGCTCTACCCCTTTCCCTGGCTACACCCTTTTGAAGTTATTGATCATACAAGGCTTATAACGCTGAATGATATTATTCCAATGAAATTACAAGCAATTAGTAACCGCTTTGCAAAAAAAGACTTTTGGGATATTGATTTCCTTTTAAATGAAATTTCATTAGAGAAAATGATAGCAATTTTTGATTCAAAATTTCCTTTAATTGATACCGGTTATATTATACATAGTTTAACCAATTTTGAAGCTGCGGATGATGAAGATGATCCTGTTTGCCTGATACACAGAAAATGGGAAGAAATAAAACTTAATCTCGCAGAAAAAGTAAAAGGCTATACTGCAAATTTTCTGTAACTACTATTCGTAATAAATTTCAGTATTGTCTTTCTTTATTAATAAACATTTTTTCTCACTCTCTTCCACCCTTCCAATAACCTGTGCATCTACACCAAATTTTTTAGAGACGCTGATAATTGTTTCAGCGTCCTTTTCATTGGTATAAATTTCTAATCTTGTACCCATATTAAAGACCTGGTACATTTCTCTATCATCAGATTTACTGGCTTCTTGTATAAGTTTAAAAATAATCGGCGGTTCAAATAAATTATCTTTTACAATGCGGACATTGTCAGGAACAAATTTCAAACACTTGGTTTGTCCGCCACCACTACAATGCACCAGACCATTAATGGCATCAAAATGATTTTCCAGCAACTCTTTCATTATTGGTGCAAATGTTCTTGTTGGACTTAATAATAAATCTCCAATAGTTGTGGTTCTTTCACCTTCTTTTATCTCATCTTTTATTCCATGCGGGCCAATGTACACTACTGATTCATCTAAGGAAGTATCATAACTTTCAGGAAATCTTGCACCGTACGTTTTGTGCAGCACATCATGCCTTGCACTGGTCAGTCCGTTACTGGCTAATCCACTGTTATAACTGGTTTCGTAATTGGCTTGCCCAAACCCCGCCAAACCAACAATTACATTTCCTGTTTTTATTTTTTCATTGGTGATTAGCTTTGCTTTTGGCCAACGGGCCGTCATGGTTCCATTTACTGCCATTGTTCGTACCACATCACCTACATCCGCTGTTTCTCCACCCATAAAACTGATGTTGACACCAAAACTTTTCATCACTTCAAAAAACTCCTGGGTGCCGTTAATTACCGCTTCCAGCACTTCTGCAGGAATCAGGCTTTTGTTTCTATCAATTGTCGAGGAGAAAAGTATCATATCATAAATACCTACACAAAGCAGGTCATCCAGGTTCATAACAATGGCATCCTGAGCAATTCCTTTCCAAACAGACACATCGCCAGTTTCTTTCCAGTATAAATAGGCTAAAATACTTTTGGTACCGGCACCATCGGCATGCATCACATTCACCCAATCATCATCTCCACACAAAACATCCGCATAAATTTTACAAAAAGCCTTTTCATAAAGTCCTTTATCAAGGTTTTTGGTGGCGGCATGTACTTCTTCTTTCTGGGCAGATACGCCTCTTTTTGAATATAAACTCATTAAATGTTTTGAATTGCGAAAATATTGAAGATTGAACATTGAATATTGAATATTGAACATTTATTTTGCAATTAATGCAAGTACACAGTGATATAGAAAATTTGCCCGTATTTAAAAATGGAGTCGTCACTATCGGAACATTCGATGGTGTGCATATGGGCCACCGGCAGGTAATCGATAAACTGCTCGAAGAAGCAAAAGCGATTAATGGAGAATCTGTTATTGTAACTTTTCATCCACATCCAAGAAAAGTAGTTTCTTCTACAATCTTAGGCATCAGGCTTATTAATACATTAGATGAAAAAATAGAATTGTTACGGGCAATCGGGATTGACCACCTGGTAATTGTTCCTTTTACTGATGCATTTGCCAATCAACCGGCAGAGGAATATGTTCAGCATTTTCTCTTCGATAAATTTCACCCACATACAATTATTATTGGCTACGATCATCGTTTTGGCCGTGACCGTTTAGGGGATTATCGTCTGTTGGAAAGGATGTCGAAGGAATTAGGTTTCCAACTAAAAGAAATTCCAAAGCATATATTGGAGAATATTTCTATCAGTTCTACCAATATCCGGGAAGCTATTCTACACAATGATATTGCAACTGCAGAAAAGTTATTGGGATATGATTTTTTCTTTTCCGGTATCGTTGTTCATGGTAATAAATTAGGCAGAAAGCTAGGTTACCCCACAGCCAACTTACGAATTGAAGATGAAGAAAAGATTATTCCTGGCAATGGCATTTATGCAGTGTATGCGCAGGTAGAGGGCTCTGCTGACAGTTTAAAAGGGATGATGAGTATTGGATTTCGCCCAACAGTGGATGGCACAACAAAAGTGATTGAAGTGAACCTATTTGACTTTGATAAAGAGATATACGACCAGCGGCTAAAAGTGTTTGTAAAAAAATACCTGCGGGAAGAAGTGAAGTTTGACGGATTGGAAGCTCTTGTCAAACAAATAGACAAGGACAAGATTGAAAGTTTGAAGGTGCTATTAAAAATTAGGGATCACTTTTCAGTGACCCCGTAGCTTGCCGTTAGAATAAATTTTGGTTGCGACTCATAACTTGATAAAACGCTTCTTCATAGACCCCTCATCATCCTTTTTCGCTGCAAGGAAATAAATGCCTGCTGGTAATTTACTGATGTCAATACGTTGCATTTTTGACGTAACTGTCACATTCATAATGAATTGTCCACTTAAATTTAATATAGAAATTATTTTTCCAATCCAGCGAATATCATAGGCCAAGTCCAGCATAAGTTCCGTTGTAGCAGGATTAGGATACATTTTCACCTCCAGCCATTTTGGATCTTCTACGGGTACAGGTGCTTCAAATATAAGCGGGGCGTCCAATCCTTTTGAACTAAGTAATGAATTACGAACACCTCCAGGATTAAATAAGCTGCGCATTCTTGCTTTTTGACCCAGTGTAAACATATTAATACAGTCATCGTTGGTAAAATCCATATAATTCATGTACATATCGCCGTTTGGCCCGTTTCCACAAGAAATAAGCACTCCCGAAGGACATCCAACATTATAACCTAATTGTTTAGGCGTGTCAGCAATACCATCATCACCACAATTCTCATCGCCCCACAAATGTTTTAAACCGAGCCAATGTCCAACTTCATGCACAGCCGTTTTCCCCATATTAGTAGCTGCACTTATTCCGTTGATATCAAATGCTCCAAAATCCAATACTATACCGTCTTTTTCTGAAGATCCGCCCAATACACTGGAATAGCCTGAAACATTATCCAAATTACAAACCCAGATATTAAGATAGCTTTTAGTATCCCAGGCATCTGTACCCAATTTAGCAGCGTACTTCATATCATCTTTTGCTTCCCAATTAGCTATAGGTGTGTATTTACGGGTAATGCCGTTAGTATATCTTCTTTGGGGGTCAGAAGTTGCGAGTTGAAATTCTATTTCGCAATCAGCAGCAAGGCCTTTAAACCTGGCCGGCGTATTTATAGTATCTGAATTGAACCTTCTAAAACATTCGTTTAATGTTTTAATCTGGTTCTGAACAATAGCATCAGTTATTTTTTCATCTTGTGTGTGATACAAAATATGTACTACAACTGGAATTTTTATCACGGAGGATTCTATTCTGTTTGCCTGATTAGTAATTTGGGTTTGTTGCGTGGCTATAAATGATTCAATGGCAGCTAAATTATTCTTTAAGGCTGCATTTTTCGAAAATGCATCGAGTTGATATGAATTGGAAATACAGTTTCGTTGCGCATTAAGGCAGCTAATAGTAACGAAAGTTAATAGTAAGAAAATAAATCCCGTCTTCATGAGTTTTCAAATGGTTAGTAGGGTACATCAAGGCAACAAAACACTGCCAGGTGTTAATCACGGGAAATTGGTACAATTAAAAATGAAGGAGATTGGGGATTAAAGGGGCAATTCAGGGATAGGATTTCAATATTGAAATTCTGTTGGTAAGGATTGTGATCTCAAATATAAAACATAAAATTGATTTTGCAAGTGATTGTACAATAAGTTTTTATATCGTAGTTTTCCTATATGCAGGTTAATATTATAACCTTTAACAGCTTAAAACAAAATCAGCACTTATTTTTGTGCCGCTAAAAGTAAAAAATGAAAAAGTATTTATTGATTGGCATTCTATTCTTCGAAATTTCCTGTAAAAATGATGATTCAAAAGACCCGGTAATTCCTATGCCCGATGCTCCGAAAAGCATGAGTTATTCTATCATAACCAGCTATCCGCATGACACATCATCTTACACTCAAGGTTTGATTATCTACAAAGGTGAAATGTATGAAGGAACCGGGAACTATAGTTTTTCAAAATTGAAAAAAGTTGATTTAAAAACCGGAAAGACGCTACAACAAGTTTCACTTCCAAATGATTATTTTGGAGAAGGTATTACCATTTTAAACGATACTATTTATCAACTTACCTGGAAAGAGAAAAAAGTTTTTGTTTATACATTAAAGGATTTCAAAAAAATAAAAGAGTTTGATGCAAATATTGAAGGCTGGGGATTAACAAATGATGGAATAAATTTAATCGTTAGTACTGGAGGCAGCGATTTATTTTTTTACGAACCATCAACTTTTAAATTATTAAAAAAACAGACAGTTACAGAATCAGGAAATCCATCTTATAATTTAAATGAATTGGAATTTATTGATGGCTATGTTTATGCTAATCAATATCAACTGCCGTATATTTTAAAAATTGATCCTGCTACCGGAATTATTGTTGCTAAATCTGATCTTAATCCAATTTATGATAGAGTAAAAGCTATTGACCCTCATGTAGATGTACCTAATGGGATTGCTTACGATAGCGCAACAAAAAAAATGTATATCACTGGTAAATGGTGGCCTGAATTGTATGAAGTACAGTTTAGTCAGTAAGCCCAAAAAATCCACAAGAGGGACTTTAAAACCCTAAAGAAAATTATTTCTTTATTATATAAACTACAGAACTGCATCGCTCCACATTTCCTATAGCTTTACTATTTGATCGAAGACCATTAAAGAAGGAAGCAGTAAGATTTGTTTTCCCGTTCTTATACTTACTACTGAGCATCGAAACATAAAAGCTATCGTACCACATTGGTTTGTATTGTTCAATTGTCATTCCATGCTTTTCAATTAGCATCTTCATCGCTTTTGGCGAGAAATGACACAAATGCCTCGGCACATCATAAGCCGCCCAAAAATCCTGATAAATTACAGCATCTTTAGAAGTGTAATTGGGTACTGCAATAAATAGTTTTCCGTTTTCTTTTAATAATAATTTCAACTTTGTAATATAACCCTGCAAGTCATGTACATGTTCCAACACATGCCACAAAGTAATTGCATCAAATGTATTTTCCGGCAACTTATAAAACTGGTTGATGTCATTCAATTCAACATCATTAATTTGAGAAGCTACTTTCCTTGCCTCTTCATCAGGCTCCAGGCCCCTTACCTGCCAGCCTGCTTGCTTCATTTCGCTGACAAAAGCTCCGGTGCCGCTCCCCACATCTAAAAGAGCTCCTTTTTTTAATCCGATAACTTTCTCGATCAATTTTCTTTTTTGCTTCAGTGTTTTTTTTCTTACTGATTGGTAAAGACTATTAATAAATCCTTTGGATGTATTGGTATGTGAGATATAATTCTCCGATTTATAATAAGGTCCGATAGCATTACTATCAGGAACATCTTGTGTAAAACGAAGTGTACAAGTTTCACATTCAACGATTGTAAACAATTCATTACTTACAGTATAGTCTTTCGCAGTAAGAACAGACTTTAATGCGGTAGAACCGCAGGCCGGACAATTAGTATAATGTATAAGTTGCGACATTTTATACTGGCAAAGTAAATAGATAATGCTTAAACAAGCAGAAGATATTAGGGTAAAACTTTGTAAGTCGCTGATGATTCAATTGGCCTTACTTGTTTATTATTTGCTGTAGATGTTACTTCAACTCCGTTTGCAGAAAAATACCAACCTAAAAAAATAACTGCAACTAACCCGACAACTAATGCAGCCGCCCACCAAAGCGATTTTTTTTCTTCTACTTGATTAAGAAAGGTTGTCATCTCTTGAGAAGTTTTTTCTTCCTCTCCCACCCTTACCATATGTTCTGCTTTCTCTCTTATCACTTTTTCTGCAGGCACAGGTGCTTCCAATACTATTTTTTCTTGCGGAATAAATTTTACCTCACCGCCCAATCCTTTACTTATCGTTCCTACACCATACCAGTTAATGATGTCGCCATTTGCCAATTGATTTTTCAGGTTGAAAGCAAAATCATTAAATTTTGTTACAGCTTCATGATGGGACGATGATATGGCCTTACTGAGCCATTCATAAAAACTTATTGCTGGAGTTAGTTCTTTATTATCCAATATGACACTGTATGCAGGCGGTAAAATAATCCTGTTAGGGAAATCTGCAACAGCAGAATGCCTTTGCAATAAAAAAGTGCCGATGCCCGGTAATGGTAAATTTTTATGTAAAATGAGATAACTATAAAGTTCAGCGTACATTATTTCGTCTTTTGGTCGAACGAAAATACGATTCCGCCGACAAAGTTGAACCCATATACAGGATATTGGTTCCAACGCTGATATTCCTTATTGAAAATATTGTTGAATTGTGTCCAGAGATTGATGTTCTTGGTGATTTTAAATTCAAGTCCGGCACTTAAGTCCACGGCCCCTTTAAGATTACCAATGGAGCCGTCTTTATTAAGATATTTTGCACCATCCCAGGCAAACAAATCTGTTTTTAACCATAGGTCTTTAATAACCTGCAATCGCATGGCTGCTTTTAATTCAAGCGGAATTAGCCCAAAAGCTTTGGCATTGTCCTGCAAGCCGGAGAACTGGTTAAAAGTAAGTCCAGTGATCACTGAAAATTTTTCATGGATATTAAACCCTAATTCACCGCCAAAATTCACCACATTCATTTTGCTTTCATTCAGTACACGGAAAGATTTTCCACCCAAAGCAGTTAATGTATCATTTACAAAAAGTGGTTGATTATTCAATTTATTGAATCCAACTTTAGCTGCATAACTAAAATGATCGCCAACAGAGCCCTTAAATCCGGCGAATCTTTCTTCTACCCATGTATTTTTAAATTCTGCTGGTAAAAACAACCAAGGGTTCACACCCGCCAGATACATGTAAGTTGTTTTGCGAATATATCCTGTCCATCCTGCCTGAAAAGTAAAGCGACGATCTTCAGTACTTATATCTGCCAATATATTTGGGAACATTTTAAAACTCTTATTATCCCATGATGGTCTGATACCGATCTGTGCATTAATGTTTGACGATTTATACAACACATATGGTGAGATATAATACATCGTATTATTCAAGGCTGTTTTATTTTTTGGAGAAAGACGGGTAAGGTCAAACGTTACTCCCAGATTAATGGCCCATTCAGTACCTAACGTTTTTTGCAATGGAAGATTTACCACAGTATTGCTTTCAGAATTCTTTAAATCATCGCTGAACACATCAATCTTTACTTCAGGAGAATAAGTTAATCCGAAATCAGTTTTATTGATATTGTGGAAACCGACTCTTGCAGAAATAGTCTGGAAATTTTGTTTAAGTGAATCATTAGCAAAAGAAAGTGTTTGTGGTTCGTAACCATATTTATACATTCTTTCCTGCTTCATACCAATACCTGCATTCCATTCTAAATTATTACCCGATCTGAAATAGCCGGATAACTTCACATTTGTATTACTGAATTTTTGAAAATCTCTCTTGCCGTCAGAGCCCACATGTTTTGCATAGATATTAAGTCCGGCAGTTTCGCCATCACCAAAAGAAAAACCTGCTTGCACAAAAGGAGTTCTTAAACTTCCAAAACCTGCTTTAATATAGTTACTATTATCAAAACGTCCGACAGAATCAATATCCAACGCCAACGGCTTTAAGGAACCTGGCTGATAGGCAAATGCGAGGTTCTGATTCGGAATATCGTATGTAAGTTTAGGTTTGGTATCATCTGCTGGCGGCGGCGTAGGATTAAAATTAATTTTAGCGGCCTCTCTTAATACTGGTTTAAAGGCGGATATTATCTCAACACCTCCTTTACCAGAAGTGTCGCTTTGTGCATTTGTAATTCCTAAAGATAAAATGCCAATTGCCAGTAAGAATATTTTTAAAATTTGCTTCTCCATTATTTCTATTTATTCCGAATTACAATTTTATTCAAAACCAATTTCTATTTAGCCCTTTGAGAGCCAGTCCCGATTTTTCGGGAGTTTTAATCTTAATTATTAACCTTGCTTGATCTACCTTCTTCTACTGTAACTTGATTCAATTTTGATTGTGCTTCTGCTTTTAATTCAGCATCGGTAGTATTATCTATAATACTTTGAAAAGTTGCTTTCGCATTGAAATAATCTTTTTGTTTGAAATAAATATCTCCCAAAAGTATATATGCTTTTGTTACCCAATAGTCATACGACCCTGATTTATTGATTGTTTCAAATGCAGCTTTTTCGGCATCATTTAATTTGTTCAGACTAAGCCAGCAACTGGCAATCTCATATCTTGCTTCTGCTGCCATTGCAGCTTTGTTTAATTGCACCACCG
>JBDSUW010000038.1:0-9153 GCA_039927535.1 Chitinophagaceae bacterium
ACAGCCGCATCGGGTGCTAAACCTCCTTGTAAAATTTCATCCCAACCAATCATTTTCTTTCCTTTTGAAGAAATGATTTTTGCTACCCTTTTTACAAAATAGCTTTGCACTTCATCCAAATCTTTTAGTTTCTCTTTTTGCATCAATGCTTTAACCTGTTCACTTTTTTCCCAAAAATTCCGGGCAGTTTCATCGCCGCCCATATGTATGTAACCAAACGGAAATAATTGGGCCACTTCTGTAAATACTTTATCAATGAAATCATATACTTTTTCATTTGCCGGGCAAAGCGTATTATCGAGCAGGCCATAAAAATGCCCACCGCCACCTGGCCAGACCATAAAACGGTCGCCGGGGCTTACATAATATTCTCCCGGTGTGCAGGATAACTCCGGATATGCTGCAAGGGCTGCCAGGCTATGTCCCGGCACATCAATTTCAGGAAGGATATTTACAAAACGATCTGCTGCATACTTCACCAATTCTTTAATATCATCATGTGTATAGAAACCTCCGTAAGTAGTTGTTTCGCCAGATTTTGGTTTTGAAAGTGTACCAAAATTGCCTGTTCTTTCCACCCGCCATGCACCCACTTCAGTTAGTTTTGGAAGACTTTTTATTTGTAACCTCCAGCCCTGGTCATCTGTCAGATGCAGGTGCAGCAGGTTGAATTTATATTTTACCATCTGATCAATAAAATCTTTGACTTGAGCCACTGTAAAAAAATGACGGGATACATCCAACATCAATCCTCTCCACCCAAAGCGGGGATAATCTTCTATTGTGATAAAAGGAATTGTCCAATTATTATTTTTTTTATCGACAGGAAATAATTGTAGTAAAGTTTGTGTTCCATAAAAAAGACCTGCGGGTTTTTTAGCCAAAAGTGTAATCCCTTTTTTGTTAACTATTAATCGGTATCCTTCATCGGGGATGGTATTGTCATATGATAACGAAATAAAGATAGAATTGGAAGCGGCAGATTTCCCTTCTTGTAGTTTTGTTTTATACCGGTTTGCATTCACAATCTGTTTAGAAAGTTGATCTGCTATTTTTCTTATTTCATCTCTTTGGGAAGAAATGATTGTAATAACTGCAGGCAATACAAATTCACCATCTTTTTGAATCAAAGAAACTGGAGTGGGGATTAATGCTATAGACCTACTACTCGTACGTTGACCATAAGTAGTAGAAAGTAATATTATGAATAAAAAGAAAAGAATATTTTTTTTCATACAAAGGGAAGTTGAACTTAATAATAAAGTTTCAATCAAATTTAATCTTTCGATTTCATAAAAAACCCCGCAGCTTTGGTTGCGGGGTTCTCATTTCTACAAATTTATTAGTTCTACTGTCCCATTCCACCTTGGCCGCCACCTTCTGCTCTTTTCTTTTCTTCTTCCAACGCTGACTTTCGCTGCCTTGCCGCTTTTACCTGGCTGTTACCAAAGCGATAACTAAAGTTTAATTTAAATTGAGGCATTTCACCTTGTCCACTAAATTCGCTGGCAACACCTGCAAAATTGGATGTGCCGCTCCACTTCATGGTCTGGAATATATCACTCACAGCAAATTTTACATTTGCCTTGCCATCAAATAATACTTTCTGCAATCCAACGTCTACACTTCCCATTGACCGGGTTTTAAAAAATCCCTGCCATACTCCCGGAGAGATATACAACCCTGTTAATTCACCTTTCCATCCTTTGCCAAAGTCAATACTGTTTTGCATATAGTATGTTACCGATACTACCTTTTGATCTACTTTTCTGTTTCCACCACCAAAATCTGCTTTGTAATGAGAATAATTTGAATTCAATGCAGCAAAGAAACTATATTTCTTATACTGGAATGGATAACTGATACTTAAGGCAACCACATTCTGCGTAGCAAGATTCTTTTTTGTCAGGAACCCTTTTGTTTTATCAATGGTATCCGGAATTTGTGCAAAAATATCGTTTACATGGCTGAAGGTAAGTTTCGTTGTTAATTTGTATTTATAGATATTAGTAATATCAACACTGTTGGTATATTGAGGTCTCAGGTTAATATTACCTTTCTGAAAAGTGTACTCATTTATCTTAAATTCAAATGGATTCAAATCCTGATATGCCGGACGATCAATACGACGACTATAAGAAATTGTCCATTGCTTCATCGGGTTTTTGTTAAACGTTACAGCTGCGCTTGGAAACAGATCCGTATAATTTCTTTTAAAAGCAGAATCATAAGGAACCATGGTTGATGCAACTTGTTTGAACCCCGTTGATGTTCCTTTTAAATTGGTGTTTTCAGCTCTAACGCCTATCTGAAACATTATGCCTTTCTTCAATTGCTTATTGTAATTTACATACAGTGCATTAATGTTTTCATTGTACTCAAATCGATTACTCTTCAATGTATCCAAAATTTTATTGCTTGAATAAACATCGTAGCGTTTAAAATCATTATCAGTATTCACAACGCCAATTTTTCCGCCTATACCTAATCTTCCACCTTTAAAATTCTGCTCATAATCTGTTTTGAAGGAGTACAAATTAATATCAGATGGTGAAATCATATTATAGATTGTCCGGCTTATTTCCGTAGTTCCGTCTGGCTGATAATAGAAGTTAGGTTGGTATTGATTAGATCCAATTTTAAATGTGCCATAATCAGCATCTATATTCAGCTCTTTACCTCCGGTAGCAGCATACCTATAGTTAAGGTTGCCATTAAAATTATTCATACTTCGGTCATTATTATTTTTAGCATCTAATATCCTGTTTAACACACCTGTAGGCTTATAAATAAAATACATTGGCCCGGATGTATTAACATCTATATCTGCAATATTTCCATTAACCATAGCACCAATAGTACTTTTGGCATTAAGAAAATAATCCACCCCTGCTTTATAGCTATGGCTTTTAACAAAGATATTCAGCAGATTACTTTGCTCGAACAAGGTATCAAATTGAGTTCTTGTTGAGTTAATGCTCATTAGGTTCTGGGAATTATTATAATTGTAAGTACCAAACACATTCACATTTTTATTGCGATTGTTAAGATTGATGCCACCATTGTATTTTGGATAAGTTCCCTGCACATAACCAAGGTTAACAGAACCATTGGTGCCAAACGATTTGTTCTTTTTTAATTTGATATTAATGATACCGGCATTACCAGCTGCTTCATATTTAGCAGATGGGTTGGTAATGATTTCTATTAATTCTATCTGAGAAGACTGAGTGCTTTTTAAAAAATTTGCCAAATCTGCACCAGCTAACGGCGAAGGTTTACCATCAATGTAAACTTGCACACCATTTTTACCTGCTAGAGTAATATTATCATCTTTATCTACCATTACACCCGGACTTTTGCGAAGCAGTTCCAGTGCATCGTTACCCACCGCATTGATTGTTCCTTCCACATTTAAGATCATCTTATCTGCTCTTACTTCAATAATTGGTTTTTTTGAAGTAACAACCACACCTGCCAGATCGCCAGAAGGTTTTGAAATAATAATAGCTGGAACTGTAACTTTTGATCCGTCAAACTCAAATGCTTCAGAATATGCCTGAACATAGCCTACATAAGAGGTATTTACTAAATAGCGGCCTGGTTGTATGGTATTAAATGAATAAACGCCGTTGTCGCCGGTGGCAACCAACTTTACAACTGACGAATCCTGTGCTTTTAATAACGAAACTGTGGCTTTTTCAAGTCCTTTCCCCTTTTCATCTTTCACTGTTCCTGTTATTTGTTGAGCCTTAGATGTGGCTGCAAGAAGGATAAAACCGGTAAAAATCGTAACTAACTTTCTCATTTTCAACTCACTTTTTGATTTGAAGTGCAAATATACCGCTGTGTCATGCATTTGTAAAAGCAATAACCGACCAATGGCGCAAAAAACACCCTGAACGGCAGTATAATTCCGGCAAACTGTAAAATCTTCTTTTAACCCTTAAAACAACTCTTTTAGACTCATTTTGATTATCATGTATTTAACTTAGGTTTGCAAGCAAATAATATCAAATATGAATTTTCCTGCTAATCTCCACTACACAAAAGATCATGAATGGGTAAGCCTTGAAGGCGACATCGCTACATTAGGTATTACAGAATTTGCTCAAGGCGAATTGGGCGATATTGTATATGTAGATGTAGATACAATCGGTAAAGCATTAGAAACTGGTGATGTCTTTGGAACCGTAGAAGCTGTGAAAACAGTGTCTGATCTTTTTTTGCCGGTTAGCGGGACTATAACAGAATTAAATCCTGCACTTGCTGGTACTCCCGAATTAGTTAATACAGATCCCTATGGTGAGGGTTGGATGGTTAAAATGAAAGTGAACAACCCTGCAGATGTAGAAGCTCTTTTGGATGCAGCCGGCTATGAGGCCGTTGTTACTTAAAATCTGAAGATTATTACTCCCCGTATATGAACAAGGATACAATTATTGCGTTATACATTGTATCTTAACCGACTATTTTGATAAATAAAACCATATACAGCGAACAGGAGCTGGTAGCTTTATTGCAGGAACGCAACGAAAAAGCCTTCGGCTATTTGTATGACAACTACTCAGGAGCCATATTTGGCATCGTTAATTCCATCGTAACAGATAAGGATATTGCCAATGATGTGTTGCAGAATGTCTTTATAAATATCTGGAAAAAAATAGAATTATACGACGCATCTAAAGGAAGATTATTTACCTGGATGCTAAACATTGCAAGGAACGCATCAATAGACGAAATTAGATCAAAAGGTTTCCGGCAATCACAAAAAAACCAGTCGTTAAATGATAACGTAGATATTTCCGGAGCTTCAATAGGGCCAGTAACTGAGGATGTAGGACTTAAAAAAGTGTTGGCAAATTTGAAAAGTGAATGGAGAGTGTTGGTAGATATGTCGTACTTCCAGGGATTTACACATGAGGAGATTTCGAAAATACTGAATATACCTTTGGGTACAGTAAAAACAAGAATAAGAAGTGCTTTGTCACAATTAAGAACAATGATACAACCATAAAGTGAACATACAAGAATACATATCAAGTGGAATTGTCGAGAGTTATGTTCTCGGACTTACTTCTGAAGAAGAAAAAAGTGAGTTTGAAGAAATATGCATTCAATATCCCGAAGTTTTAGCAATAAGGAATGCTTTTGAAATAGCCTTGGAAAACCAGGCTATGCAAAATGCTATCGCTCCATCAGCAGATGTAAAGAATAAGATTTTTGATACAATCTTCTCCTCCAGTGGAAGGGTTGGGAGTGGGTCTTCGTCTGCAAAAATTGTTTCAATTGCTGAAGCACCAGTTAAAAAAATAAATTGGTTTAAATATGCCGCTGCTGCAAGTGTGATTTTACTGGCAGGAAGTCTTTATTTTAATTATTCATTATCGGAAAAAAATAAAAAAATAAATGGTGATTATAATAACACAGTAGCCGAACTTAATACTATTAAAAAAGATGTTCAGGTGCTTACAGACAAGTCAGAGATTAAAATGGCTTCATTAAAAGGCACTGCTGTTTCGCCGCAATCTTATACAACAGTATATTGGGATTCTACTTCGCATGATGTTTACCTGTTGATTAATAATCTTCCTAAGCCACCTTCAGATAAACAATATCAGCTTTGGGCATTTTTAGATGGTAAACCAATTGATATAGGCTTTATAAGCAACGATTACTTTATTAAACAAAATTCTTTGTTAGTAAAGGCTAAAAGTGTACAAAAAGTACAGGCTTTCGCAATATCATTGGAAAAAATAGGCCGTGAAGATACCTCTGTTCCTGCTGGAGAAGTATATGTATATGGCGGGTTATAATCGTTTCCTTTCCCTTTATACAATCTGTAATTTATTTTTTGCCGTAACTATATAGTCATACTAATGCTATAGTAGTTTTGGTTCTATAGTTGGTTAATTAAAGGGGCCTCTTTTTAGAGGCTCCTTTTTATTAATTGACTAAGTACCGTTAATATTGCTAAAAGTTTTTGTTGAGAAAAAATAAACTCCCTTTACTTCCGGCAATTGCCTGGTTGATAATTTCAACTGTATTATTGACACTACCAGGCTCCGCATTCCCAAAAGAAGATTGGCTAAGCAAAATATGGTTTGACAAATGGGTTCATATTGGTCTTTTTACAATAATGGTCTTTTTATGTTGCTGGGCTATAACGAAGTTGAAAAAGAATAATCTGAAAAAGCTTTTTCTGATTACAGCTTTAATTTCGCTGATTTATGGAATAGGAATGGAATTCGTTCAAAAATATTTCATAACAAACCGATCATTTGACATAGGTGACATTATTGCCGATGCGATTGGCTGTGTAACAGGTTTTTTTTATAGTTGGGGAAGGTATATAAAAAATAGACCCCTGTAGAAACAGGGGTCGCAACCAAAACTAACTGCTTATGAGAAAATTGAATGTCTTTATAATGAGTTTAAATAAATTGTTTTTGTTATAAGTATAACGCAAAGTTACTGTTGATAGTATGAAGTTTGTTGTTAATGAAAGTCTAAAAAGAACTTATTTAGTAAATACACTTATCAGAATTTAGTAAATCTTCCTGCGGAGTTTCACAGCTTCATAATAACTAATAAAAATGCACATTATCATGCAATTGTCATTAATATTAATATACTATCATCGAAACAAAGAGCTAAATTATTGAGACAAATTGTTAGTTCTATACTTTCGAATTTCGTGCCAAAAACTTCTATCATCGCAATGGATAATAAAAGATATTCATAAGACTCTTAAAATCAATACTGATTATTTCATAAATCCTTTAATCATATCCATTAACCCACTGCCGGAATTTGCTTGTTGCCCTTGTTGTTTTTGTGCTCCCTGCGTAACCTTACTTATAATGTCGCTAATATTAAATCCATCACCTCCATTATCAGCATTTCCAACTGTAAATTGATTAAGAAGTTCCTGAAAATCAAACCCATTTGATTGTGATTCCTTCGTTGCTACATTTCCACCGGTAAGTGAGCCTATTAGGTCATTAAAGTCAAAAGCATCGTTCTCTGGAGCATTACTTGTGGTATTGCTAATAAGCCCATTTAGTACATTGGGAATTAGATTTCCTGAAACATTGCTCGCAGAAGCAGGTGCCATTTTATATTTACTAACTAATTTATTAGTGAAGTAACCGATCATCATTGCTACAATTGGATTTTTTAATAATCCTGCAATTCCGCCTCCGGACTTGCCTCCTCCTTTGAAGAGATCAAGAATGCTTCCGAAACCACCGCCGGCCATCATATTTTGAAAGCCACTGCCAATAGTCTTTGTTGCATCTGCCATTACTTCTTCATTCTGTTCATTGGGAATTTCTGGATTGTCAGTTATAGTATCCTTTCCAAATTTCTTTACAAGGTTAATTAGTTGATCTAACATAAAAAGTTGTTTTAAACAAACCTGCTTTAAGGTTTGAGGATGAAAAATAAAAATCTGCTTAAAGTTAGTTTTTCAACTTTAATTTCAAAGATATTTTTCAACTTTAAATAAGAAAAGATTTTTTGACAAATATTCTGTTCGAAATTCTACTGATCTTGTTTTGTTAGTTTTTCTGAATTTTCTGCAAACTGTAAAGCATCGATCAATTCATTTATTTCTCCGTTAAGAACGGCATCAAGATTATAAAGGGTTAACCCAATCCGATGGTCGGTAACACGGCCTTGCGGAAAATTATAGGTTCTTATTTTAGCACTTCTGTCGCCAGTGCTTACAAGACTTTTTCTATGACGGGAAATTTCTTCCTCATGTTTTCTCACTTTTTCCTCAAATAGTTTAGTACGAAGCATTCCCATCGCTTTTTCTCTATTGCCAAGCTGGGATCTTTCTGTTTGACAAACCACTACAACCCCCGTAGGAATATGCGTCAACAAAACTTTTGACTCCACTTTGTTTACATTCTGACCACCAGCGCCGCCACTTCTGGCAGTTTCCATTTTTACATCGGCTGGATTCAGATAAAAATCTACTTCTTCCGCTTCAGGCATTACTGCAACAGTAGCTGCAGAAGTATGAACTCTTCCTTGCGTTTCTGTATTTGGGACTCTTTGTACACGATGCACACCACTTTCAAATTTTAATATACCATACACATCATCGCCTGTTACTTCTAACTGCACTTCTTTATAACCGCCTACGGTTCCTTCATTTTCACTAAGTATTGCAGTTTTCCAACCACGGCGTTCGCAATATCTGGTGTACATTCTCAACAAATCACCCGCAAAAAGACTTGCTTCGTCCCCACCTGTGCCGGCCCTTATTTCAAGAATAGCATTCTTCTCATCCTGCGGATCTTTCGGGATTAATAATTGTCGGATAAAAGCTTCCTTCTCTGTTTTCTTTTCTTCCAGAGTTGGGGCTTCCATTTTTGCCAGTTCTCTCATTTCTTCATCATCACCTTTCAATGCTTCTGTATAAAAATCTATGTCGTCTAAAATTTTCTTGTAATCATTATAAGCAATCACCACTTTTTCCAGCCCACGATATTCCTTACTGGTTTCCACATATTTTTTATTGTTGCCAACAATAGCAGGGTTTGTCAAAGCCACGCCTAACTGTTCAAATCTTGCTTTTATCGCTTCTAACCTATCTAACATATATGAAGAAATTCCAAATTAAAAATCACAAATTCCATTAAGGCGGCAAAATTAATGATTTGGTCTCGCTATTGGCGGGATGAAATTAGTAATTTGCCCACATGGCTTATTTAAAATTCAAAGCAGATAAAATATTTGATGGAACTCGTTTTTTAGAAGCTGGCCAAGTACTCATTACCGATGATTCAGGAATAATTCAGAAAACTCTACCCGCAAATGAAGCTGGTGATGATATTCAGCAGTTAAGTGGTATTCTCACTCCTGGTCTCGTTAATTGTCATTGTCATTTAGAACTTAGTCATCTTAAAAATGTAATTCCTCCACATACTGGATTAATTGATTTTCTCTGTTCTGTGGTATCCAAAAGAGGATTTGCTTCCGAAATTATTCAGCAAGAAATCATAATGGCCGAGAATGAAATGTATAAGAATGGCACAGTAGCGGTTGGCGATATTGGTAATACTGCAGATACTTTGGATGTAAAGAAGAATAGTGAAATCTGGTGGCAAAACTTTGTGGAAGTTTTAAGTTTTACCGATG
>JBDSUW010000039.1:0-5336 GCA_039927535.1 Chitinophagaceae bacterium
GCATTTTATAATTTTTTGCTAAAATGTTAATCGTTGCTGCATGGGAATCAAACTTCAGTCCAGAGAGATATTGTTCAGAAAGGACGAGAGTTGTATGATAATCTGGGGAATGCTTTCTACATGTTGAAAAAGAGAAAATATTTTTGTTTAACTCTTCAAGAATAAAAGGAGAAAAGTGTAAACAGAATTTAGGAGTATATTATTCCTTATTAAGGTCAGGTCTCTTAATTTGAGTTCTGGCCAAAGACTGCTCATGCCGCCACTCTTCAATTTTTTTATGATCGCCACTCATTAATATATCCGGTACTTTCCATCCACGAAAATCAACTGGCCGGGTATATACAGGTGGAGCCAGTAAATCGTCCTGAAATGAATCTGTCAATGCAGATGTTTCATCATTTAATACACCTGGTAAAAGACGACCTATGGCATCTACCAATATAGCTGCAGGTAATTCGCCTCCACTTAGTACATAATCGCCAATTGATATTTCTTTGGTTATAAAATTTTCTCTTATCCTCTCATCTATTCCTTTATAATGCCCACAAATTAGTAGCAGGTTTTCTTTTAACGATAAGCTGTTTGCCATTTTCTGATTGAAGTTTTCTCCATCAGGCGTTAGGAAAATGATCTCATCATACCCGCCCTTGTCACCAGGTCGGGCAGGCTTTCTGTCTTTTGCAAGTTCTTCAATGGCTTTTGTTAGTGGTTCACACATCATTACCATCCCTGCACCACCACCATATTGATAATCGTCTACCATACCATATTCATTAACAGCCCATTTGCGGAGTTGATGCACCTTTACGGTTAGCAATCCTTTTTCCTGAGCTCTTTTCATGATGCTATGTTGAAAAGGGCTTTCTAATAATTCGGGTATGACGGTAAGAATATCAATGTGCATAAGGCAAAGATAGAGAACAGACTATTTGTAGCTATAAGAATTACTGTAGTAAAAAAGAAGAACCTCCGGAGAGCCGGAGGTTCGTTTTGAAACAAAAACCAACAAAAATCCGCATTAGACGGATTTACTCTCGTTTCGCTTATTTCGCTGAAATGTTTTGAATTGAACAGCATAATAAAGCGAGAACACCAGAGCTGCTACAACGGCTTAATAGCCGAAAATGAATTTATAATTGTTTAATTTGATAGGGGTGTAGAATGTTTTTTTCTTTCCAGGTTTTGCAAAAGGAGCTTTTTCTTCTTCTAAAGGTTTGCTTTCAGACTTTATGTATTCAACTATGCTTTTAATATTATCGGCTGTTAGGTCTGGGTGATCTGGCATTGGAATCTTATTAAATTTCTCAAAGATTGTTATAGCATCTGCGTCTCCACTTTTGCGGCTTAATGAGAATTTATGGGTTTTAATTCAGTGAAATCTTATTGGTTTCTCCAAACATTTTTAAAGCTTTTGGAAATAGGATATTATTCTCCAGGTGCACATGCTGATGTAAATCCAGTTCAAAAGCATGAAGTGAAGCAAAACTTAAGTTATAGGTAGTACAGGCATCGGCTGGTGGAGTATAGTTATCAGTTAATATTCTGATTTCTTCAAGCATAGAGCCTGCATGGTGATGCTCCTCTTCCATGATATTAATTGGAGCAAGCAGGTAACTGCAGTCAATTATTATTTCTTTTCCATCGGTTAGTTGTTGTTCAATTTCTTTAATGCGGGGAAACAGCACCATCTCTTCTTTATGCATATGCTGCTCCATTTCTTCTTTTACCGCTGCAAAAAGCTGTAATACTTTATTCATTTCAGGATGTTGGTCACCATGTTTGGTAGCCACTTTTTGCAAATAACCAAGCAAAGCCGGTGATTTTTTTTTTACATAGTCATGATGTGTTGATACTATATAATCTGCTAATTGTGTAAGTGACAAGTTATTATAATTAAGACCGTTTCCATTTGTTGTAACAACTAATTTTTCTAGTTCTTCTATAAGGGGTTCGATTTGTAAATCATTTTCATTGCAGGCCTGTTCCAATGTTCTTTTTCCCTTACAACAAAAATCCAGATGGTATTTTTCGAAAACAGTAGCAGCCCTGTGATTGCTGTTTACAATTTGCCCCAGCGTTTTAGATGATAATGTGTTCATGATATAAATTTTATGTTGAGTTAAATTGATTACAAATCTTTCTTTTTGAATTTTCTAACAGCCAACCATAAAGGAATTACAATCCATAATACCATAACCCCAGTGGTAAATAGCAAACCTGTTCCGCTTCCGAAAAAATCTTTATACAATGCACCCGTATATCCCATCAATGCACTTACATCCATCTTTAACATTATAAAGATTCTACCAAGGTCAACCGGATTTAATGCAGAAATAAGAAGGGTGAATTTTTCCAAGGGGTAGTCGCTAAAAGAGAAAAGAATTAAAAGAACTATTCCATCATAGATCAACGTAAAGTAAAACCAGAGTAATAGGGCAAATCCAATTCCTTTTGCTTTATCTCTTGCACTTACTGAAGCATAAAAAGCAATGGAAGTAAAAACTAATGTAAGTGCAGCACCGGTAAAGAGAATTGCCATACCAGTATCTGAAGCAGCATATAATAACACCGGGATGCCTACGCCAATAAAAAATGATGAAAGAAGTGACAAACTTATCCCTGCAAACTCACTCATCAGAATCCTTTTTCTGCTAAGCGGTTGCGAAAGCATTAATTCAATAAATTCATAGGAGTTATAATAATGGATTGTTGTAAAAACCAGGCTTACTAATGGTAAAACAATCAGTATAATATTCATCAGGCTTAACATCGCTTTGCTGCTGTCTTCTTCCATCTGGAACATTCCGATAGAAACAACAAACAAAAACAGTGTGTATGCGATTATGATCTTACTTCTCAGTATATCATACAGCACATATCTTGAAAGCTTCAACATAGGTTAATTTTTTTTATTAAACACTTCAGAAATAAAATTACCAGTGGGGTCTTCCCCTTTCATGATCCGGGCAATGGCTTTGCCGAGTTTTATTTCGCCTGTATCTTCTCTAAGTGTTTCAATATTTTTTAGGAATTGCATCTTTCCTTCTTGCAGATACATCACATGTGTGGTTAATTCATCAAGGTCGCTAAGAATATGCGAAGTGATCAATATCAGTTTGCCTTTTTTCTTTTCTCTAAGTATTTTTTCTTTCAGCATCTCCGATGACAAGGGATCCAATCCTGCTGTTGGTTCGTCTAAAATTAAAACTGGCGGGTTGAAAAGAAAAGCAATTGCCGCACTTACCTTTTGCCTGGTTCCGCCCGATAAAGTCCGCATTGATTTTTCAAACATGGAGTACAGATCATACTCTTTGAGCAATTCATTGTCGAGGTTTTCTTCGGGTACGGTTCTTATATTTTTCAGCATATTAAAAAGCTGACCAATTTTCAAATTGTCTGGATAACGGCCTATTTGTGGCATATAGCCTATGTCTTTACGGTATGCAAAGCCACCATTGATATACTCGTCTTTAAAAAATATTTTTCCGCTATCGGGCTTTACCATTCCAAGAATTGCTTTTATCAGAGTGGTTTTTCCTGAGCCATTAGGTCCAATCAAAGAAATAACCTGACCTTTTTCAAATGAAACGGAAATATTATCCAATGCTTTTAGTTTCTTAAACCGCTTATTGATATTTTCAATTCTTATCATAATTTAAAGGGTTTCATCTTTGGTTTTTTGTCTACCAGATTTTCAGGTGTTAAAGTCGGAAGAGCTTTTTCAGCTTTATCCAAAAGTGTTACCATAAAACTTCTTAAAAGAATCAAGGCAGTTGGATTTTGTTCAATAATCATCGCATACATACTGACAGGGTGATATTTTATATCTCCAATGCCATCTTTATTTAAATCATAGCCTTCATATTTATCCCAGTAGTTATGATCGAAGACACTTTCTACCATAGTGCCATTGGTAGCAATATCAAATGTGTTACTCTTAAAATTATTTTTAGTAATTACATTATCTACGCAGTTAGCCTGTACTTTCATCGCCCATCCGTTTTTATTGAAAAGATTCTGCTTAACATCAATCCTGTTGCATCCTTCCATAAAAATGCCAATTGTGTTGGAGATAAACTGATTATTAGTAATCCAACTGTCAGTTATATCTTTTAAAAGAATGCCATAGGAAGCTGTTCCCCAGTTGTTTTCAAACACATTATGCTCCATGCGTACATGATGTGTGTACATTACAGCCACACCAGCACCATTTTTTCTGAATGTGTTATAGGCGTAGTAATTATTATGGGAGAACATAAAGTGTAAGCCATACCGGATGTTGTTCTCACTTTTGTTATTTCTAATTTCAGATTCTGTTACAAATTCAAAATAGATACCATCCCGATGGCCTTGAATATGGTTATTTACTATAAATGCATGAGAAGATTTCCAGATATGAATACCATTACCGGCACTCTGTTCAGATACGGCTTCGCCTAAAATAGTATTCCCTTTTACGGTACAATATGTACTGTTGGCAATATGGATTCCAAAATGTGCATTGTCAATTTTATTATCTTCAACAATGATTTTTGTTGCGTCTATAATATTAATAGCCGAAAAATCGTCTGAACTGGAATGTCTTGAATCAATAAAATGAAAGCCCTGCACTTTTATATCAATGCCACTGATCACCAGGTTTTCAAACTTCTTTTGACCATCAATAACTGGGTAATCTACTCCGATTAAGGTAATGGATTTGGTTATGGTGATTCTGCCCTCCCGGTAAATACCTGGATAAACTTTTACGGTGTCACCATTTTTAGCTAGATCAATTCCTTTGGAAATACTGTTTATAAATTTGTCTTTACCAACTACGATAGTATTTCCGAATGATGAGATTGAGAAAGCCAGCACTAATATGAGTGTAGCAATTTTCATTTATTTACTCCTTTCAATAAGTCGTTCCAGCTTAATAGCTGCCCTGTAGAACCTTTCAATTTTTCTGCCGCTTCTTTTGTGGTAACACCTGCTGCATTACTTCCCATAGGACTTCTAAGGTCCGGGCTTACTGCAAACCACGCATTATTTACATCTACAAATTCATTGGGCTTATTAAAATTTATAGTTAATGTTCTTGCAATATCTTTTTCTTCCAATGTAGTTGATTTGATAAAGGTGATCATACACCGCAGATCGTCAAACTTGTAGTATTTGCCTTTTTTTGTAATTATTTCACCCCCATATTTTAAATCTACAACCCCCATTTTACAGACAGTACAGTCATCTTTGCCAATAACAAATGGTTGCGGTTGTGAAGAACAAGCAGTAAAGAGGACAAGAGAGAAAATTATTATTGAAATCGTTGATTTCATTTTTTATTTTTTTTTCTGTTA
>JBDSUW010000040.1:0-7338 GCA_039927535.1 Chitinophagaceae bacterium
TTTGTGCAAATGAGGATAAACTCATAAGCGAAATGCATACGCATACTGCGTGGGTACGAAGGTTTTTCATTTTTGTTTTTTTTTATTGGACAAAGGATATTGTTCAGCAATCCTGGTTAGGGATTGCAATCTTCAATTGGTACGGAGATACAAGATTTGTTAATTTTTTAATTTATTCCAAGCAATAGATAGAATAATAGAAAAAATCGAGGAGTAGTACCCTGAGGTAATCGTAAAGTTTCTTATGCGGTGTATGTTGAATTACGACTTAATACTGGTTTGTACCTAGCATAACCAACGTACAGGCTTGTAAAGTTTCGATGCCTTTTTTTTCGGCAATCCCTTCCAGTTCATCGTTTTCTGCACCGGGATTGAAGATGATTCTCTTAGGATTCAATGATAAGATGTAATCGTAATATTCCACCTGGTGCCGGGAATTCAGGTAAAGCGTAATTGTATGAATATTTTCGAAGTCCTGTTTTTCTTTAGTAATAGTAATATCTCCTACACTGGTATTTTTTCTGCCAATAGCTACAACCGGATGATTGTGTTTCCTTAACCGTTGAATAGCAAGATAACTATACCGGGAAGGATTATCAGATGCACCAAGTACTAATGTTTTCTTTTCACTCATGTAGTAAAGCTATTAATGATTATTGATTTTTAACAAAAAGTCTAGGTCAAAATTTTTGTTTACAGGAATGTTTTTTATTTAAAAATTTTCATCAGCGAACTGATAAACCAGCCTTCTTCTGCTTTGATCATAGTGTCCAACGTCTTATCAGCCTGCTTGCCCAATTTTTTAATATTGCCTACAGTTTCAAGAAATGATTTTATATTCTTATCTCTCTTGTCACCTTCTACTTCTTCCAATTTATCCAGCAATTTAAGCATTGGCTCCAGTTCTCTTTTCTTTCTTTCTTTAACGATCAGTTTTACTACTTTCCAGATATCTTTTTCTGCCAGAAAAAATTCTTTTCGTTCGCCAGGTAATATTACTCTTTCCACAAGACCCCAATTGATGAGTTCTCTGATATTCATATTGGTATTCCCACGGCTGATATTTAATTCTTCCATGATGTCATCCTGTGTAATAGGGTCTGAACAAATCAATAAAAGAGCATGAATTTGTGCCATCGTACGGTTGATGCCCCAATGAGTGCCAAAGGCACCCCAACTACTGATGAATTGCTGTCTTGCTTCTGTAAGTTTCATGCAGTAAAGTTATAAGTTGATATTGAATTTTCAAAAAATACTGAAAATTTAGTTTAAAGAACGAATGAATTACTAACCTTTAAAACTCATACGAATTGGTACAAACGAGTTGGAGTTATGAGCAAAAATTATTTTCAAATAGCATTGCTTTTATCGTTGTTTTTTACTTGTCAACATTTTAACCAAGTGGCTTTGTTTTTGCTATAAATAACTTACCACAAGCAAGCCTATTGGACATACCACCTGTTCCAAACATGACCGACCATATAAAGAGATGCTTATGAAAATTTTACAAAATAATTTGCTTTGTGTACATAGCCCTCCAAATATTTTTGGGAACTTTACTATAAATTAAAACTCTACTATTATGAAACTTCTGTTTACAATCCTTGCATTTTCGGTATTTATGTTTTCCTCAAATGCACAATTAACAAAAGGAAATTGGCTAACTGGTGGTACAGGAAAATTATACACCTATAACCGAGATTATTCTACCTCAACTTTTTCTGTTCAGTATAAGTATACAGATATTGATGTTTCAGCCTCTGTTGGATATTTTGTTGCTGATATGCTAGCTTTTGGATTAAGACCAAATTTTTCTTGGTTAAAGGGTGAAGGGGTGAGCGGAACAGGTGCTAGCGGACTTAGAACGAACACAAAACGGTATGGGATTGGTCCATTTGTGAGATATTATTTTTTAAACAAGGACAAACCTTTTAATATTCTTAGCGATATAAGTTACCAGTTTGGTGTTATTAATCCAGAAGGGGAAAGTGGAAAAGCTAACACCTTTTCTTTCTTAACTGGCCCGGTAATTTATTTTAATTCATCTGTTGGATTAGAATTTTTATTGGGATACAGCTCTAAAACTGAAGAGCTAAAAGATAATTACAAGGATGTACGAAAGGGGTTTCAAATAGGTATTGGTTTCCAAATTCATTTAATTAAATAAACTAGCTAAAATGAAAAAAATACTAAGGCTTGTGATAATATTATTATTATTGTCAAATCAAGCCAAATCACAGAGCATAACACCAATAGAAGGAAATGAATATTGCCCACTCGTAAACACCACATTCACAGTAACTATACCTGGCAGTAGTCCTTTCCTTTCTTCGTGGACAAATTCGCCAACAATTTTTCAAGGGATAAATATTTTGAATACCTCAAGTTCAAGCACAACTTTTACTTTTATTGGGAGTTTTAGAGACGTCAATATCACTCAAGTATATAGAGTTTCATACACGGATGCGAGCAGCCAACCCGCTTTTTATTATCCAACTTTCAAGAAAATTAAATCGCTATTTTACCCAAACCCAACCGGGAGCAACTCAAGCAGCCCTTGCTTACCCATATTTGCGGCAAACCAAAGCTCTATAACTGCGGCTCCCTGCCAAATTGTAAATAATACTATAAGTGTGTCTACGGCAAAATGGAGTACGTTTGCTGAAGGGAGTGATTTTTGTTGGGGTTCCATTTCCACGTATGAATATTTGCTGCCAAATAACTGGAGCATTGGTGCAAATGTATCAAATGGAAGCAGTTGGATTGGAGGCGGCAGCAGTGTAACGGTAACATCAGATTTATCTACAGGCAATGGTATGACTATTAAAGTACGGCCAGCAAACAATTGTGGAAGCAGTTTACAAAACGGGATACCACCAGCAGAAATTTTAATTTCAAGACCAAAACCTCTTTTAACTTTTACAGGTGGATATGCTGTTTGTACATCCCAAAATTTTCAGGCAAATAGTGTTCCAGGATGGGTTAGTAATTACACATGGTTAGTAACACCGAATACCGTTTTTGGGAATTCAAATCCTACTTCAAACCCAACAACCGTTACCAAAATAATGGATGGGGAAGGAGATATTCAACTTACTATTTCGTCGGGCTCCTGTCCGTTATCATTTGTTTACAATACAATGGAAATAACCGGACATGCTAAATTGGTTGCAGGTAAACCTTTTATTCAAAGTGCTCAATCCTTAATAATTTATGGCGGCCCAGGAGATGAAAATGAACTTTGCCGGAACGAGGAAAGCATTGTTGAATTTACAACCGGAGAAGGCAGTACAACCACATGGACATATGTTTCCCATAACGGAAATCCTCAACCCTCCTGGACTCCCTGGGGAAATGACGATGTACTTGTTTATTTCTTTAAACCAACCCAAAATACTTTGGTTTTAGACATGGACGCATCAAACACCTGCGGTACTACAAGTTACCGGTTTGGTTTTATTGCAGTTGATTGCGAAGGATTAAGAGCCGGAAAAAAGAATTTATTTAAAATTTCACCCAACCCTGCTTATGATATGATAAGCATTGTGCCTATTGAGACGTTAGAGAGAAAAACAGAAACCAAATTTATTAGCGAAGTAACTGTGTCAGATTTCAGTAACAATGTAGTCAACCGTAAAAAGTTTGACAAAGCTCAAACTGCACAACTCTCCATTGGTAGCTTAAAGCCGGGAATTTATTATATCACCATCGTAAGTGAAAAATATACGGAGACCCAAAAAATCATAAAAAAATAAAGTCAAATTATTATTAAGGAAAAGAGAGGTAGCCGCCTCTCTTTTTTTATTGGATAATGATTAACTTGCTTCAGTGAAACGATTACTATTTATTGCCTTGTTTTTTTTGCAGCTTGCAGCAAATTCCCAATTATATCCCTTTCGGTTTGCCTTTATTTCCGACACACATATTGGCTCACCAAATGGCTCTGCTGAAGAGGACCTAAGGCGGACTGTAAGGGATATTAACAGCATGTCCGATATAGCATTTGTAGTGCTAACCGGAGATATAACTGAACTTGGAACCAATGATGAATTAGCATTAGCTAAACAGATATTGGATAGCCTGGATGTTCCCTGGTATATTATTCCGGGTAATCATGATACTGGATGGAGTGAGAGTGGCGGAGTGATGTTCACAACTGTTTTTGGGTACGATAAATTTAGTTTTGAGTATAATGGTGTAAGATTTTTAGGTTGTGCATCGGGTCCTTATGTGCGAATGAGTGATGGTCATGTTCCCCGAAGTGCAGTAAACTGGTTAGATGTAGAACTTAAAAAAGTAAAGCCCGAACAACCTGTTATTTTTTTAAATCATTATCCTATTGATGAAGGTTTAGACAATTGGTATGATGTTACGGATCGATTGAAAAATTATAATACCTGGGCTGTGTTGTGTGGTCATGGTCATGCCAATAAGTCAATGAATTTTGAAGACATACCCGGCGTAATGGGTCGCTCTAATCTAAGAGCAAAATCCTTAATTGGTGGATATAACCTGGTAGAAGTGAGGAAAGATTCAATGATCTTTTCAGAAAGGAGGCCTGCTACTGAAACACTAAAACCCTGGACAGGGCTAAAGCTTGAAGCAAGAAAGTTTGATAAGGATAATAAATTTACCCGTCCTGATTTTGAAATAAATAAAAAGTATAATGCTGTAAAGGAAGTTTGGCGTTATTCTTCTGATGCGAACATAATTTCAACACCGGTTGTTGCTAACGACCTGGTAATTTTTGGAAATCAGAATGGAGACATTGCTGGTATATCTTTAAAAGACGGAACTAAAAAATGGGAATTTAAAACAGAGGGAAGCATTTTCTCTTCCCCTGCCTGTTCAAATGGAAAAGTTGTTGTTGGTTCAGGTGATGGGAACATTTATTGTTTAAATACAAAGAATGGAAACCTTTTATGGAAAACAAAAACCGGAGCAGCAGTTTTAGCATCACCATTAATTTCCGGTGAAGATGTGTTCATTGGAGGAAGTGATTATACTTTCAGAAAATTAAATTTAAATACAGGAAAAACAATATGGAGTTATGCCGGGTTAAGTGGTCCAGTAGTAAGTACTCCGGTATTATATGATGGAAAAGTAATTTTTGGAGCCTGGGACAAAAATTTATATGCTTTAGACAAAAATACCGGATCGCTTTTTTGGAAATGGAACAATGGCTCTTCCATTCGCAATTATTCGCCAGCTGCCTGTATTCCTGTTACAAATGATGGTGTTGTTTATATAGTTGCACCGGACAGATATATAACAGCAATTGATATTGCTACCGGAAAAACTTTATGGCGAAACAATGATGCTACTGTACGGGAGTCAATCGGTATTTCTGCAGATGGTAAATGGGTGTTTGGAAAAACGATGCAGGATACTATAGTAGCTTACAAAACGAGCCGGCAAATGCAAACCCCTGCCTGGAAGATGCATGCAGGTTTTGGATACGAACATGTTCCCTCCATGTTAATTGAAAAAGAGGGAAGTGTTTTCTTCGGAACGAAGAATGGTGTTGTTTATTCAATTGATCCGGCTACACAAAAAATAAACTGGGCCCATAAAATTGATAACTCGATGGTAAATACTGTGAGAGTAATGGATAAATCTTTGCTTGTTGTGTCAACGATGGATGGGAAAGTTGTATTATTGAAATTGTGATAAGATCAATTCAGGAGATTAGACTTTTCTTCTTTTTATTAATATAGCTGGATAAAATTTTTATTATCCCGTGCAGAAGACCAGCACTAAAGGTAACTGCGCTAGCCAGCAGCAGTAATTTGGAGTGATTTCCTTCCAGTATTTTTATTATATAACTAAAAATAATAAAGGATGCTCCGCTTATCAGCAACATCCCACCCAGTGAAAGGCTATTCTTTTCTTCATCCATTGTATTGAATTTCGGTTTTAATATAGCTTTAAAAAGTTCCGGCAGTCTTACTTATCTGATTATAATTCTATGATTAAAATTTTATACTTAATCGATAATAAAGATACATTGTAGAAACCTCAAAGTTTTTGTCAGGTTGTTTTTATATAACAAAAAGCTACCCAAAAGAGTAGCTTTTCTAACTATTGAATAGTATTTATACTTTATAACAACATGGTGATTGGATTCTCCAGAAATTTTTTAAACGTCTGAAGAAATGCAGCTCCTGAAGCACCATCTACACTGCGATGATCGCAGCTCATGGTTACTTTCATTACATTGCTTGTGCCAAAGCCTTCGGCTTTTTTTACAACGATTTCTTTTATTCTTCCTACGGCCATAATGCAACTATCTGGAGGATTAATGATAGCTGTAAATTCATCAATATCCATCATGCCCAGGTTAGATATAGTAAAAGTATTGCCAGAAAATTCGTTGGGTTGTAACTTCTTGTTTTTTGCTTTGCCAGCCAATTCCTTGCTTTCAGCAGCAATTTGTGGCAATGTTTTCTGATCTGCAAATCTTACAACGGGAACAATTAATCCATCTTCGATTGCAACAGCAATTCCAATATGTACATGACTGTATCTTCTTATTTTATCGCCAAGCCATGAAGCATTGACTGCAGGATGTTGACGAAGAGCTAGTGCTGTTGCTTTCACCACCATATCATTAAAGCTGATCTTGGCCGGACTTACTTCATTCAACTGAACTCTGGCAGCCATTGCATTGTCCATATTGATTTCCATCGTAAGATAGAAATGTGGTGCACTGAATTTGCTTTCGCCCAATCGCCTTGCAATAACATTGCGTATTTGCGAATTAGGAATATCCGTAAAACCTTCTTCTGCATTACTTGCAGAGAAAGGTATAACCGCAGCTACAATTTTATCTTTTGAAGTTTCTATGTTGCCAGTTGATCCCTTATAATTGTCGATATCAACTTTTGTAATTCTGCCACCATCACCTGTTCCACTGATTGCAGCAATGTCGATACCTTTTTCAGCAGCTAATTTTTTTGCAAGAGGTGAGGCTTTTACTCTTCCGTTGCCCACATCTCCTAAAGGGGTGTCAGCAGCTGTTTGTAAATTGGTCGTTTGCGATTTTGTAGATTCTTTTAAATTCTCCGTTTCAATCTTTGGATTATTATCGTTGGATGTTGAACTTATATTACCTCCACCTTTTACTGCTGCAACAATTGCATCCACATCTACTTTTCCTTTTTCGCCAATGATGCAAAGCAGACCGTTAACTGGAATTTTTTCTCCTTTTTCTGCACCAACATGTAGCAACGTTCCGTTCTTATAACTTTCCAGTTCCAGCGTTGCCTTATCCGTTTCTATATCAGCTAACACTTCTCCTTTCTTTACAGCATCACCCACATTTTTGTGCCATGCTGC
>JBDSUW010000041.1:0-9646 GCA_039927535.1 Chitinophagaceae bacterium
AAATCCTATTCTGTCATCTTTAATGCCTGCTATCATTTCATCAAAAACTTCCAATGGAACCCCTTTAGTATTATCATCTGTTTTTAACATGAAAGGGGCAATGGAACTAATCAATACAACACCCGCAACTCTTTCATGTCCGTATTTGCGTATGTACCGAACCACTTCTCCGCCACCCATTGAGAAACCAACCAACGTTGCATTTTTTAAATCTAATCTTACCATCACTTCATTCAAATCATCTGTGAGTGTATCATAATCGTAGCCATTCCAGGGTTTGCTGCTTTTCCCAAATCCACGCCGATCATATTTTACAACCCGGTGTCCACTATTCACCAAATCACTCAATTGGTATTCCCACATTTCCCGACTTAGCGGCCAGCCATGCAGCAGCACAACCGGTTTTCCTTTTCCATAATCAGAATAGGCAATACTTATTTCTTCACCGGTAGCCTTATCATTAAATTGTATAGATTTCATTTTATTCTTTTTAAATATTAAAAAATCAATTTACTGTCTGGTGTTTCAAAATTTTCATCAGTATTTTTTCTTCCATGTTTAAAGCATCCTTTTCATTTTTTCCAATGGATTTTAACTGTTTTAGCCATTTTCCCAATTCATTATTTGCATACATATCCAACAGGGCAGGATGTACGTAATATTTTTTACAAACAGTCCGGGTGTTACCCAGATGCGCAGAAACCTTGTCTAACACAGCAACCGTTTTTTGCTTAGCATCCTGCTGACTTGTAAAACCCCCAATATCATTCAAGGCCAATAATGCCTGCACCGTGCCCGACCAGGTTCTGAAGTCTTTAGAAGTAAAATCTTCACCCACTGTTTGTTTTAAATATTCGTTTACCATTCCAGAATCAATGGATTGCCGCTTACTTTCAGCATCATAATATTGAAATAATTCTTTCCCCGGAATATCTCTGCACTGCTGTACCAGCTTTGCCAGTTTTTTGCTTTTTAAGCTGATGCTGTGCTCTACTCCCTTCTTTCCTTTGAAAGAAAATTTTATACTGTTATTTTTTATTGCAGCATGTTTATCTTTCAACGTAGTAAGTCCGAATGATCCATATAATTTTTCATAAGCATCATTACCAATTCTGATACTTGTTCTTTCCATCAGCGTAACTACCAGTGCCAACACTTTTTCTTTTGTTAAGTCTTGCTGATTAAGATCTTTATTAATTCTTTTCCGTATCTCCGGCAATGCTTTACCAAAATTCATCATCCTATAAAATTTAGTATGATTGCGCAGTTTATTCCATGAAGGGTGATAACGGTATTGTTTTCTTTTTGCAGCATCCAGGCCTGTCGCTTGCAGGTGGCCGTTTTCTAAAGGACAAACCCATACATTTTGCCAGGCAGGCGGAATCACCAAACTTTTAATACGGTGAAGAGCAGCTTTATTTTTTATTTGTTTTTTATTAAGAACGTATATAAAGCCTTTCCCCTTTTTTTGCCTGGTGTATCCTTCCATTTCATTGGTTACATACACTAATTTTATCGCTTTTGCTGTAGCTATTGGGTCAGTACTGATTTTTTCCAGTATGACTGCGGGGATCTTTAATTTTTCTTCTTTTATTGCAATCATATTTTTCTTTCCAGGGTTACTCATTACTATTAAATACGCATAAACTATACCATTAAGAATACAGCTGATTACAAGGGAGATAAAATATATTGGGGATATTTTTCCCCTTACTGATATTGAAATATATTTAACGTCAAATGTTTGTATGGTCAGGATTAGTTTTATGGGTATGAAGTAGTGGTACTCGAAAAAACGGAAAGTGCAAAGCAAATTATCCAGCAAGAAAATATTTACCTGATTATTATGGATTTATTTTTGTCAGGAATAAATGGTATTGATATTTGCAGGGATTTAAAGAAGATCACAACTTAAAATCTATACCATTAATAATGATGTCTGCCTATCCCAATGCTAAAAAAGCCTGTCTTGATGCAGAAGCTGATGATTTTATTTTTAAAACTTTTGATCTGGAAGAAATGTTATCCTCCATTTCTAAATTATTGTAGCAGTTACATTTTTGCACTATTCCTTTGTGAATAAAGGGATATAAAAAGTTTTGGAACGATAGCTCCGAGACTGTATTTTTGCACTCCCAAAAAGGGAATGGCAGATTCCGTAGCTCAGTTGGTAGAGCAATACACTTTTAATGTATGGGCCCTGGGTTCGAGTCCCAGCGGGATCACTAAAAAAAAGTCCGGTTTATCCGGACTTTTTTATTTCTATAACAATTCTATAGCAGATACCTTCATTTTCGATTATTATCTCATCCTTTTTGCACATTTTTAAAGTAGGTTTGTAATACTAATCATTACACATGTCAGCATATTTTATAGATAAAGTAGTAGTAGTAACGGGAGGAACGGACGGTATTGGAAAAGCATTAGTTGATGCGTTAATTAAGGCTGGCGCAAAAGTGGCTACCTGCGGCCGCAATCATGATAATCTTTACAGATTGCAAGCAGAATATCCTTCTGTTCCGCTGCACACAATGGTAGCCGATGTAAGTAGCGAAAACGATTGCCGTCGTTTTATGGAAACAACTATCAAAGTATTTGGCGGTATTGATATACTTATTAATAATGCCGGTGTATCTATGAGAGCTTTATTAAAAGATGCCGATACAGAAGTAATTCACAAAGTGATGGACATCAATTTTTATGGAACAGTTTATTGTACAAAATATGCGTTAGATTCCATCATCGAAAGAAAAGGAACTATTGTTGGAGTTTCGTCTATAGCAGGTTATAGAGGTTTACCAGGAAGAAGCGGCTATTCTGCAAGCAAATTTGCCGTACAAGGCTGGCTGGAAGCAATTAAAACAGAGCTGATGGCCGATGGTGTTCATGTAATGTGGGTTTGCCCCGGGTTTACCACTTCCAATATTCGAAATGCAGCGCTTAGCAAAGACGGAAGTTCGCATGGAGAAACCCCGATGGATGAAAGCAAGATGATGAGTGCAGCGGAATGTGCAGATCATATTTTAAAAGCAATAAGAAAAAAGAAAAGAACATTGGTACTTACTTTCACAGGAAAAAGAACAGTTTTTATGCAAAAATTCTTCCCTAAACTTGCTGATAAGTTTGCTTATAAATTTTTCTTTAAAGATGGAAAACTTGTAAAATAAAAATCGATTAAACCAAAACTGTTTTGCCGCTACTAACCCTCACATCTGATATTGGAAGCCCCGACTACTTAGTTGGTGCCGTGAAGGCGCAGTTATTACATATTAATCCTGAATTCCAGATCATTGATATTTCACATAATATTCCTCCGTTCAATTATCCGCAGGCCGCTTATGTGTGTCGCAGTGCAATAAAAAATTTTCCAGATTATAGCTATCATTTAATACTTGTTAATCTGTTCGAACAAAAGCCGGAACAATTAATTCTTGCCTTTCACAATAACCAATACCTGATTTGCGCCGACAATGGTTTATTGACAATGATATTAGAGGAAACTCCAGAAATGGTTATCGGCATACCGCTTGATAAAATTGCACTAAAAAATACTATTCACCTTACCTCAGTGATGGGAAGAGTAGTAAATCAACTGGTAAATGGCGAGTCAATAAAAAGTATAGGAGACCCGGAAGTAAAATACATTCAGAAAAGACATTTGCGGCCAACTTTGGAAAACAATTCAATTGATGGTCAGATCATATTCATTGATAGCTTCGAAAATGTAATTGTAAATATCACCCGGGAGCAGTTTGAAGAACAACGTAAAGGCAGAAGTTTCCAAATCGTATTTAAAAGAGATGAAACGATTGAGCAGATAAGTGAAAGCTATGCAGATGTACCCGAAGGCGAAAAGTTGGCCTTATTTAATAGTGCAGGTTACCTCGAAATTGCCATCAATAAAGGGAATGCAGCAGGTCTCTTTGGGCTAATAGGTTATTCTGAAAAACTAAGACAAGGACAACTCTCCTATCAAACTATTAGGATCTACTTCCATTAACCTAAAAATAAGTATACTTCCCATCCGGTTTCCGGGTTTTATTTAATCGTTTTTGAGGGTACATATATGGTAAAACCTCTTGTACCTCTTAGCCTTCTTTTAACCTATATTCCCCTATTTTTGCTTTCTTTCAAAATCAACACTTTATGAACTTCAGAAAAGTCAATAACATTACCGGCTGGGCTGTATTTTTTATCGCTTTTGCCACTTATTTTTTGACCCGGGAAGCAAGAGCAAGTCTCTGGGATACTGGTGAGTTTATAGCAAGTGCACAAAAATTACAACTGCCGCACCCTCCCGGCGCACCATTATTTGTATTGCTTGGCCGTTTTTTCATAATTCTTTTTGGAGATAATGGAATGACAGCTGCCAATGCGGTAAACTTTATGAGTGCTCTTGCAAGTGCTGCCACCATCTTATTTCTTTTTTGGACCATCACTCACTTTGCCCGAAAAATGATGGTGATTGCCGGCGAACAATTAACCGCACATCAAACATTTGCAACCATGGCCGCAGGAGCCGTGGGTGCATTAGCATATACTTTTAGCGATTCATTCTGGTTCAGTGCTGTAGAAGGTGAAGTTTATGCTTTGTCTTCTTTCTTTACAGCATTGGTGTTCTGGGCTATGTTGAAATGGGAACATGCGGATGAAAATGCAGGCAACGATGCAATTGCAAAAGCAAGAAGTGACCGCTGGATAATTTTCTTATTCTTTATGATGGGGCTGTCCATTGGTGTTCACTTGTTGAACCTTTTAACTATTCCAGCCGTTGCAATGATTTATTATTACCGCCGTTATAAAGCAACAACTAAAGGTGCCATCATCGCATTTATTGTCAGTTGTATCATTACCGGATTAGTACAGGTTGGCATAGTACAATATTCCATGAAGTCTGCCGGCCTGGTGGATGTGTTTTTTGTAAACTCATTAGGCATGCCTTTCTTTTCTGGTTTCGCTTTTTACTTTATTTTATTGGTGGCGGCAATCGTCTTTGCATTACGGTTTAAGGAAAACAAAACATCTTCTGCTAAGATCATCACATTTTTTATCGTATTTATTTGCTTATCATTCTTACCCTTCATTGTAAGTTCTGGTTCAGGTGGAGTTAAGTTTTTAAAATTCTTATTATTGGGTGGCATTGCACTGGCACTTGGATATTTCTTAAAACCTACTGCACTTAAAGCCATTAAGCTTACACTTTGGTGCTATGCTTTTATGATGTTAGGTTATCTGATGTACCTCACACCAATGATTCGTTCTAATGCTAATCCTGCTGTAGATATGAATAACGTTGATAATCCTATCAACCTTGTTTATTATCTAAGCCGTGAGCAGTATGGTGAAGCACCTATTGTGTATGGTCCGCATTTTTCTGCTGAGTATAAGTACAATGAAGAAGGTTATGTTGAGTTGGAAGATGGAGAGATGAAATTTGTAAAAGGGAAAGACAAATACATTCCTACTGGTATAGCAAAAAAACCAAAATATCAAAGTGCAGACATGCAGATATTTCCAAGAATATGGGATGCAAGTAATGATCAGTACCATGCTGATTTTTATGCTGAATGGCTTAATCTTGAGAAAGAAAAATCTCCGGTAACCGGAAGAGAAAGATATGTGCCTCCTACTTACTCTGATAATATGGAATGGTTCTTTAGCTACCAGATGGGATTAATGTACTGGCGATACTTTATGTGGAATTTCGCTGGTAAACAAAATGATGTGCAAGGATTGGGAAATAAACGGGATGGCAACTGGATAACAGGTATTTCAATGATTGATAATAATCGTTTAGGCGATCAATCAAAACTTCCTGACACATTAAAAAGTAATAAAGCACATAACAAATTATATCTATTGCCATTTGTGCTGGGTATTCTTGGTTGTGTATTTCAATTTTTCAGAAATAAAAAAGACTGGGTTGTAACTTTTCTCTTGTTCTTTATGACAGGTGTTGCAGTTGTTATTTATCTTAACCAACCAGGCAATCAGCCAAGGGAAAGGGACTATGCATATGTAGGTTCGTTCTATGCATTCGCTATCTGGATCGGCCTTTCCGTAATTGGTTTTATACGTTTGGCAAAAGAAAAAGCAGATAAGATTACTTTCCAGAACACATTAGCTGGAGGAAGTATACTAACATTCCTTATCACTTTCATGAGTGCCGCTCCCGGCACTTTCAATGATATGCTGATGACAGGTATTTATTCCACCGTGTTATTTGCAGCTGTTGTTGCGGGAATAACATTCCTGCTCAGAGCTATTTCATCCGGAGGAAAGAATGATAGGATACTTAACCTTTCTACTACTGTTGTTTGCTTAGCCGTGCCGTTATTAATGGCGCAGCAGGAATGGGATGACCATGATCGTAGTAATAAAACAACAGCACCAGATATTGCTAAAAATTATTTAGAAAGCTGTGCGCCAAATGCAATCATATTCACCTTTGGTGATAATGATACCTATCCTTTATGGTATGCGCAGGAAGTAGAAGGCGTAAGACCTGATATCCGCATCATCAATAACAGCTTATTGGGAATTGACTGGTATATCAACCAGCTTCGTTACAAAGTAAACGAATCTGATTCGGTGGATGTAATCTGGTCTGAAGAACAAGTGGAAGGACATAACAGAGAATATCTGCGTTATAAAATGAGCCCGAATGCTGACCCGAATAAATATTATCCATTATATGAAGTGATGAAAGATATAATGGGTAAGCGATATGAAGATCCTGAATCAAAAAGAGATGCCGGCCCAAGTGCATTTCCGGTTGCTCAGGTTTTCAATGCGGAAACAAAAGCATATGATCCCGTCGCAAGATTCAGTGTACCTGTTGATAAGGATTTAGTAAGAAGAAACGGCACTGTAAACTTAGGGGATAGTGTTCTTGACGAAATGCGATTTGAAATACCAAGAAGCAAATTAGATGGTGGTTTGGTACGTAGCGATTTCATTATTCTCAACATTATCGCATCCAATGCCTGGAAACGTCCAATTTATTTTACTTCCCCAATGGGAGAATTAGGATTTGCACAATACATGAGAAAAGATGGAATGGCTTATCGCCTTGTACCGGCGGTGTTAAGTTCACCCCAGCAAAATTGGGTGGTAGAACAAGCTTTCCGCCAGAATGGATTAGGAGGTACACAAATAAGAGCCAACAATCTCGATTCCATGTACAAAACCATGATGAATGATTTTGAATTTGGTGGTGCTGGCAAAAAAAGTGTTTATTATGATGAAGAGAACCGCAGACATATTTTAGCCATCCGTTCACTGTATGGAGAGGCAGCAGGTAATATGGCCGATGCAGGAAGAAAAGAGGAAGCACAGAAACTGTTAGATAAAGTAGAAGCTGGTATCAATCCTGCAAACCTTCCTTATGGTTTGGTAAGCCGTTACAATAGCCACAACCAGACAAGCATGGTTTATCTGGAAGCATGTTACAAAGCTGGTAATGCAGAACTGGCTGAAAAAGTAAGAACTGCATTGCGGAAAGATTTGAATCAGCAATTTGATTATTATGCAGCTCTTGGTGGTATGAGCCGTGCTGAATTCGACAATCTGTTTAACACCTATGAAAAAATGCGGCAGGATGCGCAGATGAAAATGGCATTTGCACAAACGGCAGAGCAACAAAATCAAGCACGGATGGAAGTTAATAGAGCAGACTATTATTTTACAGAAAGTCTGAAGGATAAACAAACCGGACTTAGAACAGAATTGTTGATTACAAAAAGTTTATTTAGTGTGTTGGATGCAGTAGAAGAAAAATATGCCCCACAATTAAAAGTAAAGCCAGCAACTGAAGGGCCGACTACTATTGATAATACTGGCAAACCTGACAGCACTAAAAAACCTGATACAGGTAAACAGAACTAATTAAAATAATTTTTCGCAAAACCTCCGTAAAAAACGGAGGTTTTTTTATTTGAACTATCCAAGGATTAAGTTGTTGTTAATCTAAATCGAAGGCAGATTTTTTGTCGTAAATTGTACATCCATGAAATGAGCTATAAAAATTTTCGAGCAACTTTATATTAAAAGAGATGAAAATTTTTATGACAAATAACATGTGACATTATAAATAAAAGTCAACCACATGAAAGGTTTTCATTTTACAAAATATGACGCAGACAGTGAAGGCAAAAGCAAGTTTCAGCAATTGCTCGATCTGTTTATGCAATTACTTACCTACACCAGTGGCGATTTCGGCGAATCTATGCAATGGATGAATGAACTGGATAAGCAATACCAGTTAACTGATAATGAATATGGCATGGGCGACTTTATTGATCAGCTAAAAGAAAAAGGCTACCTAACAGAAAATAACGAAAAGGGAGAAATAAGGATTACGCCCAAAACAGAACAAGCCATTCGCAGGAGCAGTCTTGAAGAAATTTTTGGCAAACTAAAAAAAACAAAACAAGGCGATCACAAAACTTTTAAACCGGGACAAGGCGATGAAATAAATCCGGAGACACGACAATTTCAGTTTGGTGACAGACTGGAGCAAATTGATTTTACCGAAAGCATCCGCAATGCACAGATCAATCACGGTATTGATAACTTCCGGATGCAGGAAGATGACTTGAGCATCCGGGAAACAGATTATAAATCTCAGACATCTACCGTGTTGATGATTGACATTTCACATTCAATGATTCTGTATGGTGAAGACAGAATTACTCCGGCCAAAAAAGTAGCGATGGCTTTGAGTGAATTAATTAAAACAAGATATCCGAAAGACACATTGGATATTGTAGTATTCGGTAATGATGCCTGGCCAATTGAAGTAAAAGACCTTCCCTATTTGCAGGTTGGTCCGTATCATACGAATACAGTTGCGGGATTAGAACTCGCTATGGATATTTTACGGAGAAGAAAAAACCCAAACAAGCAGATATTTATGATTACGGATGGCAAGCCAACTTGTTTAAAAATCGGCAAACGATATTATAAAAATAGTTTTGGATTAGACAGAAAAGTGGTAAATCGATGTATCAACCTTGCCGCACAATGTAAAAAGTTGAAAATACCAATTACTACATTCATGATTGCAACCGATCCATACCTGCAAAAGTTTGTACAGGAATTTACAGAAATGAATAACGGAAAAGCATTTTTTGCATCGCTGGATAAATTAGGTGCATTTATATTTAAGGATTTTGAAAGTGGTAAAAGAAAGACTGTCTATTAAACCCATGTCCTTCCTACCCCGATATAATCGGGGCTAAAAGGGGAACTTAGGTCGATAATTCTTTTTTCTTTGGCAAGAGTCTTAAAAAATTTTAATAAATAGAACCTCTTCCCCTCCTTGGAGGGGCGAATTGAGGAAATAAATTGCTTTAGTGAATTGGGGTGGGTTGCTTAATAGCGAACAAAACGATGAATAATGCGACGCAATGAAAGATCATCCATGTTAATGTTGCTTGAAACAAAAAAAAAAGAAATTACAAAGATGAATACAAAAAAAATAAAAACTCTCGGAGATTTAAAAGCAAGCGGCTATCAACCTAAAAGCATCAAAGAAGAGATTCGTCAAAACCTTATTGCAAAACTCAAGAAACAGGAAACGACATTTCCCGGCATTGTAGGATATGAAGACACCGTGATACCTGATGTGGAAAGAGCCATACTA
>JBDSUW010000042.1:0-2790 GCA_039927535.1 Chitinophagaceae bacterium
TTGTCCATCTTTCTTTTCCCAGGCATAACAGTTGCTGCCATTTGTTATTACTAAGAATTTAACCGGAATACTTATGTTATAACGAAGCACCTGTTGTAACACGGCTTCATCCAATTTTACCTCCATCGATTTGCATTCTACCATCAGCCAGGGTTTGTGATTTTTATCATAAACAAGAATGTCAAATCTTTTTTTAAGCTCCCCGAGCTTGAGTTCTTTTTCAGTTGCTATTAAAGAAGATGGATATTTTTTAAGCTCTATTAAGTATTTAATAAAATTTTGCCTAACCCATTCTTCCGGCGTAAGTACTATCCATTTTTTCCGAAGTGTATCAAAAATCGACTCTTTCCCTTCCTCATTTTTGATTCTGAAATCCGGCTCAGGATAGTTGATAATTATCATGCTTCAAAAGTAATTGTTTAAATTGCACACATGAAGACAAAAAAAGAAATTGTAGAAAACTGGCTTCCGAGATACACCGGAGAAAAACTGGAAAACTTTGGTCAATATATTTTGCTTACCAATTTCTACAACTATGTAAAAATGTTTGCCGAATGGAATAATGTAGAAATAATTGGTGTTGGTAAACCAATGGAATGTGCTACTGCAGATAATATAACCATTATAAATTTTGGAATGGGAAGTCCTACTGCCGCTACTATTATGGATCTGCTTTCTGCCATAGAACCAAAAGCTGTTTTATTTTTGGGGAAATGCGGTGGTTTAAAAAGACGTAATAAATTAGGCGACCTTATTTTACCAATTGCGGCTATCAGAGGCGAAGGAACATCGAATGATTATTTTCCTCCAGAAGTGCCAGCTTTACCTGCATTTGCTTTACAAAAAGCAGTGTCCACTACTATCAGGGATTATGGTGTTGATTACTGGACCGGAACTGTGTACACCACCAACCGCCGTGTGTGGGAACATGACGAACAATTTAAAGAATACTTGCAACAGATAAGAGCTTATGCTATTGACATGGAAACAGCGACTGTTTTCACTGTTGGTTTTTATAATAAAATACCAACTGGAGCTTTATTATTAGTAAGCGATCAACCGATGACGCCAGACGGTGTAAAAACTGAAGAAAGCGACAAGAACATTACAGCTCAGTTTGTAGAGAACCATCTTAAAATTGGCATCGATTCGTTGAAGCAATTAATGAATGAAAGTATGACTGTAAGGCATCTAAAATTTTAAACAAAAAATTTATGAAATTGTTTTTAATATTATCAGCCGTTGCCACAATGCTGCTTTCAAATGGTGAATGCAATAAGAAGAAAGCAGTAGCGGGCAATCTGAAAGGCAGGCTGGAAATAACAGGTATTTGTCTCAATTACACCATAAAGTTAGTAAAAGGGAATTTAGACCCTTCACTGATTGCTACTAATTGGACCGACGAAGTAACTGGTAAAAGTTATACCAATGTTTTTAGTTTAAAGAACCCTTGCAAATTTCCTCAAAATCTGAAAGTGGGTGAAGAGTTTTCATTCATTATTGATTCATCAGCCGCCAATGATTGTATGAGGTGTGAAGCATATTATCCAACTCCCTCCCGTTCATTAAACATCAAAGTGGTTGATAACTGATGCAGCCATTATTATCTATAAAAAATCTTTCTATTGATTTTCATACCGGAACATCAATAACTAATGCCTTAAAAAATATCAATGTTGAAATAAACAATGGTGAAGTAGTTGCCTTAGTTGGCGAATCCGGTTCAGGAAAATCAGTAACCGCTCTCTCCATTTTACAATTGCTTCCTTCACCTCCCGCAAAATATACAGCTGGCGAAATTATTTTTACGGAAGAAAATGATTCAACCGACTTATTGAAAAGAAGCCGGCAGGCAATGCAAAATATCCGTGGCAACAAAATCGCCATGATATTTCAGGAGCCAATGACTTCTTTAAATCCTGTTCTTAACTGTGGTAGTCAAATACAGGAAGCATTGATTCAGCATAAAAAAATAAGCAAGAAAGCAGCGAAAAAACAAACAATAGAATGGTTTGAAAAAGTAAAGCTGCCAACTCCTGCTACCATGTTCGACCGCTATCCGCATCAGCTAAGTGGCGGGCAAAAACAAAGAGTAATGATAGCAATGGCAATGTGTTGTGAACCTTCACTACTTATTTGCGATGAGCCTACAACCGCTTTGGATGTTACGGTACAAAAAACAATATTGTTGTTGCTAAAAGAATTGCAGCAACAATCTAATATGGGTATTATTTTTATTACGCATGACCTTGGCGTGGTTGCAGAAATAGCAGACCGAGCTGTAGTAATGTATAAGGGAGAAATTGTTGAGCAAAACTCAGTAGAAGAAATTTTTTCTAACCCACAACATCCATATACAAAAGCATTACTTGCCTGCAGACCTGTAAATCATGAAAGAGGGAAGAGACTTCCAGTGGTTTCGGATTTCATGGAAGTGAATACAACAGAAAAGAAACAGGAGACGTCAATTAAGAAAAAAGATTTTTCTTCAACAGACAATGTATTGAAAGTTGAAAATCTTTCTGTTTGGTTTCCTCTTAAAAAAACAATTTTTGGTAAACCACTTACCTATATTAAGGCAGTAGACGATGTTAGTTTTGATTTGTACAAAGGTGAAACATTGGGATTGGTGGGCGAAAGCGGTTGCGGAAAAACCACATTAGGAAGAACATTACTCCGGCTTATTGAACCCACATCTGGCAAAATAATTTATAACGGCATTGATCTTACTGCTAAAAAAAGAGATGAGCTAAGAGCACTTAGAAAAGAAATGCAAATAATTTTTCAGGA
>JBDSUW010000043.1:0-6917 GCA_039927535.1 Chitinophagaceae bacterium
TTGAATTCGCAACTCACACTTACCGGAAATATGAAAGGCAACATGATGCCTAAACTGAACAGCTTGAGTGGAAATGGAAACCTATTACTATTAAAAGGAGTTTTACAAAAATTTGCTCCGCTGGAAAAAATTGCCACTGTATTGCAAATCGATCGATTGAAATCTATTACAGTAAAAGAAGTGAAAAATTACATTGAGTTTGCAAATGGAAGAGTATTGGTAAAACCATTTACACTTAATATTGATAATATAGAAATGGTGATCGGCGGCTTCCATGGCTTTGATAATGCTATTGATTATGCCATACAGATGAAACTTCCAAGAAGTTTAATGGGTTCTCAAGGAAATAATTTGGTAAACAACCTTGCTGCTGCTGCTACTAAAAAAGGTATTCCAATAAAATTGGGTGAAACGATAAGTCTTCACATGAAAATGACCGGCTCTTTTGCTAATCCTTCATTAAGCATCAACCTGAAAGAGATAGCTGGCGATGCCATCAAGCAATTGGAAGAACAGGCTAAAGATTTTGTGAAGGCTAAGATTGACAGTGCAAAGGCGAAAGTGAAAGATTCAATTCTTGCTGTAAAAGATAAAATTACAGACAAAGTAAAAGATAAATTATTTGAGAAGATTTTCGGAAAAGACACGACTAATCAAAATGTGCCGGTAGATACAATTCCTAAAAAACCAGATCCTTCTATAAAGAAAACGATAAAGAATATTTTTATTAAACCTAAGAAACCGGTAAAAGACTCATTATAATTAATAGTAAAAGGGCAGCCATATATATAAAATGGCTGCCCTTTAGTAAAAGTCGGGACATTCCCGATTTCATCGGGACGACCCTTACTGAATTTAGTCGGGACTATCCCGATTTCATTGGGACGACCCTTACAATTGTCGGGACGACAAGATTCGAACTTGCGACCCCCAGACCCCCAGCCTGGTACGCTACCGGACTGCGCTACGTCCCGAACATAAATACTCCAAAGAGCATCTAATTAAGTTGCAAAAGTAAGCCATTTTGCTATTTTTCAGTACCAATTACAACCTTTAACTTCGCTCCTTAATGACAATACTCATTAAGCAAGCCAATATCGTTGATCCTTCTTCTCCCTTCAACGGGCAAACAGCAGATATTTTTATTGAAAACGGTATCATTCTTAAAATTGATAAGAAGATAACTGATAATGCCGATCAGTTACTTGATATTCCCGGTCTTTATGCATCACCAGGTTGGGTAGATGTGTTCGCCAATTTTGCTGATCCCGGTTATGAATTCAAAGAAACTTTAGAAACAGGTGCAGCGGCAGCAGCAGCTGGCGGGTATACGGATGTGTTTGTAATTCCCAATACAAATCCGGTAATTCATAATAAATCTGGCGTTGAATATATTGTTCAAAAAACAAAATCATTACCTGTAACAATTCACCCAATCGGCGCCATTACAAAAAAGACCGAAGGAAATGAATTGGCAGAGATGTACGATATGAAAGCCAGCGGTGCTGTTGCTTTTAGTGATGGAATAAATGGAGTGCAAACCGCAGGATTGCTGGTAAAAGCATTACAGTATGTAAAAGCATTTGACGGTATATTGATTCAACTACCAGATGATAAAAGCATCAACCCGCATGGATTGATGAATGAAGGAATTGTATCAACACAATTAGGATTGCCCGGCAAACCAGCAATGGCCGAAGAGTTGATTGTTGCAAGAGATATCAAACTGACAAGATATGCAGAATCAAAAATGCATTTCACTGGAGTAACCACAAAAAAATCATTGGAATATATTAAGAGAGGAAAAGAAGGTGGTACTGCAGTTAGTTGTTCTGTTACGCCTTATCATCTTTTCTTTTGTGATGAGGATTTGATAAGCTATGACACAAATCTTAAAGTTAATCTTCCGCTCCGGAATAAAGCAGATAGAAAAGCTTTACAAAAAGGAATTGCAGATGGAACAGTTGATTGTATCGCAACACATCATCTGCCACATGAATATGACAGCAAAGTATTGGAATTTGAATATGCAAAATTTGGAATGATTGGGTTAGAAACAGCTTATGCTGTTTTATGTACTGCACTACCAGCAATAGGGCAGGAAAGATGGGTTGAATTGCTTGCTGTAAACCCAAGAAAACTATTCAACCTTGAAGAAGCAAGTATAAAAGAAGGGGCCAAAGCTTGTATAACATTATTTGAACCCACCAAAAAATGGACGATAACAGAAAAAAATATTTTCTCCAAATCAAAAAACTCTCCTTTTATCGGGAAAGAACTGACTGGTAAAGTTGCCGGCATCATCAATGGAATTAAAATTTCCCTTTCCTGAAAATAATTAAAACTAAATGAAGATTTCACCGGCAATAAAAGGGATGATAACTGCTGTATTAATGATAAGTGTGATCCTGGTGATTTTTAATATGGGTAAAAATGCAGATGCAAGACTTCAATATGCTGTATATGCTATTTATGCCATTGGTATAGTCTGGACATTAGTTGCCTTTCGACAAACAGCAGCCTATACAGGAAGTTTCGGAAATCTTTTCAATCAAGGATTCCGTTGCTTTATAGTTGTTACTTTACTTATGGCAGTTTTCTATGGTGTCTTCAATTATATTCATCCTGAATTTGGGGAAGAGTCAGCAAAAATTTATAAGGAACAACTGGAAGCATCTGTAGCAAAAAATGAAAGATTACCAATTGAAGTAGAATCTGAAGTAGCTACTTATAAAAAACAGTACACATTAAAACTTGTTTCAGGAGCAATTTTCGGATATTTGATAATTGGAGTGGCAGTAACTGCTGCCATATCTGTCTTCTTAATTAAGAGAAAAGAATAAATGGACTTATCAATTGTAATACCGCTTATTGATGAAGCAGAATCGTTGCCAGAATTAACTGAATGGATTGAAAAAGTAATGGACGAGAATCATTTCAGCTATGAAGTGATCTTTGTGGATGATGGCAGCAGCGATAATTCATGGGAGATCATTGAACATCTTCGTTCAAAAAACCAAAATATAAAAGGCATAAAATTCCAACGCAATTATGGAAAGTCTGCCGGACTAAATGTTGCTTTCCAGGCTTCTTCTGGTGATGTAGTGATTACAATGGATGCAGATCTCCAGGACAGCCCTGATGAAATACCCGGACTTAGAAAAATGATTGTGGAAGATGGTTATGATCTGGTGAGCGGCTGGAAAAAGAAACGTTACGATAATACCATCACCAAAAATATTCCTTCTAAGTTTTTCAATGCTGTAACCAGAAAAGTTTCTGGTATTAAATTACATGATTTTAACTGTGGACTAAAAGCATATAGCAAAAGACTAGTTAAAGGTGTTGAAGTGTATGGCGAAATGCACCGTTACATTCCTGTGCTTGCAAAATGGGCTGGTTTTAAAAAGATTGGTGAGAAAGTGGTGGAACACCGTGCAAGAAAATATGGTGTTTCCAAATTTGGATGGAGAAGATTTGTCAATGGTTTTTTAGATTTATTATCCATCACTTTTGTGGGGAAATTTTCTAAACGTCCGATGCACTTTTTTGGCTTGTGGGGGACATTATTCTTTATGGCCGGTTTAGGAATTTCTTTATACCTGATCATTTCTAAAATTATCGACAACAGTTTTGCCTTGACCAACCGTCCGGGATTTTTTCTTGCTCTTACATCTTTGATTATCGGAATGCAATTATTCCTTGCAGGTTTTATAGGTGAATTAATTTCCCGTAATTCGCCAAACCGTAATGCTTATTTAGTAGAAAAGAAAACTGGTTTGTGATGGCAAAAGTCATCATCATAGGGCCCGGGCATCCGCTACGGGGTGGATTGGCTACATTCAATCAACGGTTGGCAAAAGAGTTTATTGATGAAGGACATGACTGTTCCATTTATTCGTTCTCACTACAATATCCCTCATTTTTATTTCCGGGAAAAACGCAATACAGTGATGAACCGGCACCTGAAAATCTGACAATTAATTCTGTTATCAATTCAATCAATCCGTTTAACTGGATAAAGATTGGTAACAGATTGAAGAAAGAAAATGCTGACATCATCATTGTTCGCTTCTGGCTGCCTTTTATGGGACCTGCACTGGGAACCATTTTAAGAAGAGTAAGAAAGAATAAGCATACCAAAATAATTTGTATTGCCGATAATATCATTCCGCATGAAAAAAGAATTGGTGACAAGCCTTTTACCAAATATTTTCTAAACAGCTGTGATGCTTTTATTACGATGAGTGAAAAAGTGATGAGTGATTTGCGGTTGTTTCAAAAAGCCGTGCCTGACGGCAGGCAGGAAAAGCCAGCCATCTTAGTTTACCATCCTTTGTATGACAATTTTGGAGAAATTATTTCGAAAGAAGAAGCAAGAGAGAAATTAAAAATTAGCCAGGAAGAAAAAATTATTCTATTCTTCGGCTTTATTCGAAAATATAAAGGACTTGATCTGCTATTGGAAGCAATGGCTGATGAAAGAATCAAAAGCTCCGGAATTAAATTATTAGTTGCTGGTGAATATTATGAAGAAGCAAAGACTTACAATGAACAGATAGAAAAATTAGGCATAAAAGACCAATTGATCTTAAAAACTCATTTTATACCTGACAGCGAAGTAAAATATTATCTATGTGCTGCCGATGCTGTAATTCAACCATACAAAAATGCTACACAAAGCGGTGTAACTCCCCTTGCCTATCATTTTGAAAAGCCAATGGTAGTTACCAATGTAGGAGGTTTGCCAAGCCTTGTTCCGAATGAAAAAGTGGGGTTGGTTGTTGAGCCAAATCCAAAAGAAATTGCAGATGGTATTCTTAAATTCTATGAATTAGGCGAACAGTTTTTTATTCCTCATCTTCGCAACGAAAAACAAAAATACAGCTGGTCGAATCTGGTAAAAGCTATTCAAAATCTTGCTGAGTTATGATATGCAGTACAAGTGTGCGACTCCCGTCCGAACGAATCATCCGGGCGGACAAGGGACGATGATGGTAGTAATACAGCCCACCTCCATATTAAATTTCGGTGGGTAAACTGGGTAAACACTCCTTCGCAAAAGCTACGGAGTATAATTAAAAATCAAAGTAATAAACGGAAGATGATATATAGAAGTAAAGCTCCATTGCGGATTGGATTGGCTGGTGGCGGCACAGATGTGAGTCCTTATAGCGATTTGTTTGGAGGAGCCATATTGAATGCAACGATTTCGCTGTATGCAAATGCAACGTTAGAACCAAACGATGAAAGGAAAATTGTTTTGGAGGCGTTGGATAGAAACGAACGACAGGAATTTAATTGGGCAAATGAATTACCAATTGATGGCAAATTAGATTTACTAAAAGGCGTATATAACCGTATTCAAAAAGACTACGATTTAAAAGAGCAAGGTTTTCGTTTATCTACTTTTGTTGATGCGCCTGCAGGTTCAGGTTTAGGCACTTCGTCTACATTAGTTGTTGCAGTTATTGGTGCTTTTACCGAAATGCTGCGTTTGCCATTGGGAGAATATGATATGGCACATTACGCCTATGATATTGAAAGAAATGATTTGAAGCTGGCTGGTGGTAAGCAAGATCAATATGCTGCTACATTCGGTGGTGTAAACTTTATGGAATTTTATGCAGATGATAAAGTGATTGTGAACCCCCTTCGGGTAAAGCAACAACATTTGTTTGAACTGGAGAACAACCTTGTACTATATTATACAGCAACGAACAGAGAATCTGCAGAGCTTATCAAAAAACAAAGTAAAAACGTAACGGATAAAAAAGAAAAATCCATTGAAGCGATGCACCAGTTAAAAGAACAGGCGCAACGAATGAAAGAAGCATTGCTGATGGGCAAGCTGAATGAAGTTGGTGACATTCTGGATTATGGTTTTCAGCAAAAAAGAAAAATGGCTGATGGAATCAGCAATCCGCTGATGGAAGATATTTATGAAACAGCTAAAAAAGCCGGAGCGACAGGTGGAAAAATTTCTGGCGCAGGTGGCGGTGGCTTTATGATTTTCTATTGCCCCGGCAATGCAAAGTATACTGTAATGCAAAGGCTTGAGAAATTTGGAGGTTATAGTAAGAATTATCAATTTGTGGAGCATGGATTGAAGACATGGACTATTTAGCCCCCTTCCGACTTCCCCCGAAAGGGGAAGCCACCATCACACAGCCCAGCTAATTGAAATTTCTTTTAATTATTTGTAAAGACCTTAGCAATCGATATGGAAAAGATTAAAAATATTATTCAAGCTTCTATTGATACGAAGCAGGAGATTTTAAAGGATGAAGAACTGTTATCTACTGTTGAAAAAGTAGTTGAAGTAATTACTGCTGCTTTTCAAAATGGCAATAGAGTTTACTTCTGTGGAAATGGCGGCAGTGCTGCGGATGCACAACATCTTGCAGCAGAATTTTCAGGCCGTTTTTACACAGATAGAAAAGCCTTACCTGCAGAAGCGTTGCATTGTAATACTTCTTACCTTACTGCTGTAGCAAATGATTATGGATTTGATGTGGTGTATTCCAGAATGATTGAAGGTATTGGTGAAAATGGTGATGTGCTGATCGGTCTTTCTACTTCCGGCAATTCTGTCAACATTATAAAAGCATTTGAAGTAGCTAAGCAGAAAGGAATTCATACGGTTAGTTTTACAGGAATAACAGGTGGACAGATGAAAACATTAAGTGATTATTTGATAAACATCCCTTCTTCTGATACGCCAAGAATCCAGGAATCTCATATAACTATTGGTCATATTATTTGTCAGTTGGTTGAAGAGAAAATATTCAATGCCCCCATCACTTAAAGGGCGGAAATTATTGACTACTCTATGAATAATGAAAATTCAAATCATAAAGACTTTTTTAAAGCCTCCTTTAGGCCCGCCCGGACGACCCGGTCGGACGGGGGGTTGG
>JBDSUW010000044.1:0-15342 GCA_039927535.1 Chitinophagaceae bacterium
CCGTATGCAAACTGGGAAATGGTAGCCCTGACACCAGTTTCAAATGCAAGGTCTTATAAATTCACAGACAGCAATGTTTTTCCAGGTTACATTAGTTATTGCGTAATAGCAAAGATGACCAGCGGTGGTGAGGTGATTTCTCCTGTTTCTACCATCAGAATAGTAAGTCATTAATACCAGAACAATTGAATGCGGCTTAGTTATCCGCTAATGCCGTTATTCAATATTCAGCAACTATGAATAAGATAAGCTATGAATAAACTTCTACAAATCTTACTAATCTTTCTTTTGTTTCCATTTATGGTAAAAGGGCAGATTATAACACCTATTATTAAAGCAAATTTTGGTGTTGATGCAGATTTAAGATCAAATTATTTTAATGGCTTTGTACAATCTGGAAATGATGACTGGTTTAAATTACCCGGCTCCGTTGGAACAGGTGAATATATAATTGATACGACGGGAGCGGCAGCCATACTTGCGGGTTATACCACTGACCCTACCACCCGAAACCTGCCTTTTTATAAAGGGATGCGATTTCCTGCTTATTCTAAAGTAAATAATCGATTGTTGGTAGATGCAGTGTATGTAAGGGATTATCATGGTGATGATTCAACCATTTTCGCCTCTGGTTCTAACAAAAATGGGATGAGTCCACAAGACTGGAGTTGCCCAGTATCTCAATCCGTTCCTGATAAAAATGAAATCATGGAGATGATGCTCCATGTAAGAAGAGCAGGGCCAACGGTAGCTGATTCTCTTTGGATGATGGGAGCCATTTCAATTGAGAGCACTACAGGTAACAGATATTTTGATTTTGAAATGTATCAAACAGATATTTATTATGACCGGACAACCAGAAAGTTTTATAATTATGGTCCGGATGCCGGACATACATCCTGGGTATTCGATGCAGGTGGAAATATGACAAAGCCAGGTGATATTATTTTAACTGCCGAATATGGCAGCTCTTCCTTAACAATGATTGAAGCAAGAATCTGGGTCAATAAAAATGATCTTGCCATTACACCCGTTGGATTTGACTGGACAGGTATTTTTGACGGAGCCTCTAATGGTGCACAGTTTGGTTATGCCGGTATTAAACCAAAAACAGCAGGAGCCTTTTATACTGGTTTACAATGTGGTAATAGCACATGGGCGGGACCCTTTTCATTTGTGCTTGGCAACAATACAATACAAACCAATTATATCGCCCGGCAGTATATGGAGTTCTCCGTTAACCTTTCAAAATTAGGGCTGGATAAAGCAGAAATTTATGGTGGTGATGATTGTGCCCAGCCTTTCCGGAGAGTCGTTGTTAAAACAAGAGCCTCTACTTCTTTTACGGCAGAATTAAAAGATTTTGTGGCTCCATTTGATTTCTTTCTGGCGCCAAGGGCAAATGTGGAAACGGAAATACCTAATTTATGTGATACAGTAGGCGTAAGTAATATTTATGTGTCGAACCCTATCCCATCTTCCATTTATCAATGGAGTACTCCGGATGGCCACATCGTGGGCATTACTACTGGTTCCTCAATTTATGTTGATTCGCCTGGTGTGTATATCGTTACGCAATATTTAAATGTGGGTTGTTCTGTTTATGCCACCGACACCATTACTATTGGGCGTCTTACCAACTGTATAGCATTGGCCAGTAATATTTCCTTACTGGAAACTCAACTTAAAAATGATAAAATCGTATTACAATGGAAGATGTTAGAAAATAACACAGTCAATTATTTTCAAATTGAAAGGAGTAATGATGGTGTTCAGTTTAATGTAATAAACCGCATCGAAAGCAATCGTTTACAAAGCGGAACGGTTGATTATTCATTTTTAGATGACCTTCCGGACAACGGAATAATCAAAATCTATTATCGGGTAAGAGTTTTTGAGAATGATAATAAACATTTCTTGAGCAACATAGCTGTACAAAAAATAAAAAAGAACTTAACTGTAGGACTCCAGGTTTTTCCGAATCCGGTAAAGCATAATATGCATCTTACTATTATTTCTTCAGAAAATTCAAAAGCTGATATATCTGTATTTGACAATTATGGCAAAAAGATTGGTCAGCAAGCAATACAGCTTTTTGAAGGGATAAATAATATTGAAAGCAAATTACTAAGTGATAAACAACCCGGCTTATATAGGGTAATTCTTGTTACAGATAAAAACCGCTACTCTACTACAGCAATCGTTGTAAATTAATGCCTTTTACAGCCTATCTTAAAGGTTTTATTGCAGACAAAACTGTAGCTGCTGCAATCCATCTACATTTGCAGATATGTACACACTGAAAAAATCGCTGGGTCAGCATTTTTTAAAAGATGAAAATATTTGCCGTAAAATAGTTTCCGCTTTGGAGGAACGTACATTTAATCAGCTACTCGAAGTGGGTCCTGGTGGCGGTGCTTTAACTAAATATTTACTCAAGCTTTCCAATGTTGATTTTAAAGCGGTGGAGCTGGATGATGAGAAAGTGGCTTTTTTAGAAAACACATTCCCTGAAATCAAGCACAAAATAATTCATAAAAATTTCTTAGAAATAGAACAACCTTTTCAAGGGAAGTTTACCGTCATAGGAAACTTCCCCTATAATATTTCTACGCAAATACTTTTTAAAGTGCTTGAATGGAAGGATGATGTGGAATGTGTGATTGGCATGTTTCAGAAGGAAGTGGCAGAACGGGCAGCATCAAAAGAAGGCAATAAAGTGTATGGAGTGCTGAGTGTTTTAATCCAGGCATTCTATGATGTGGAATATTTATTTGATGTGCATGAAAAATGTTTTCAGCCTCCTCCTAAAGTAAAAAGTGCCGTAATAAGATTAACGCCGGTTCAAAATAAACTGGACATTCAAAGCGAAAAAGCTTTTTTTCTATTGGTAAAAACTGCCTTCAATCAACGTAGGAAGACATTACGAAATGCGGTAAAAAGTTTATTTGATGCAGCAATACTTAAAGATGAATTGTTTAATAAAAGAGCAGAACAATTAACCGTGGAGCAATTTGCAGCACTTACTTTTAAAATGCAATGAAGAAGATAATTATTAGTGGGAAGTCTCATCCCTTTTTAGCTGAGCAGTTTTCAAAGAATGGATATGAAGTAATGAACCTGCCCGGTATTACGTATAGTGAATTATTGGATATAATAAAAGATGCAGAAGGCCTTGTAGTAACCACAAGAATTGACGTGGATCGAACATTGTTAGACAAAGCTTCTTCTTTGAAATGGATAGGCAGGCTTGGTAGCGGAATGGAATTAGTAGATACAGCCTATGCAAAAAGCAAAGGAATACAATGTGTAAGCAGCCCCGAAGGGAATCGCAATGCAGTAGCAGAACATGTGCTGGGTTTATTATTAAATTTGCTTAATAAAATCTCATCTTCCCATAACGAAATAAAAAAAGGATTGTGGAGAAGAGATGAAAACCGGGGAACCGAACTTTCGGGTAAAACGGTTGGCATTGTTGGGTATGGAAATACAGGCAGCACCTTTGCCAGGTTATTACAACCTTTTAATGTAACAGTGCTGGCTTATGACAAATACAAAACCGACTTTGCAAAAGATTATATAAAAGAAGCCAGCATAGAGCAGGTTTGTAAATATGCAGATGTTATTAGCTTCCATGTTCCATTAACAAATGAAACGTTTCATATAGCCGATCAGAATTTCTTTAAGCAATTAAAGCAAAAGCCATTTATCCTTAATTCTTCAAGAGGAAAAGTAATAGATATGGCGCAACTTATACATGCAATAAAAGATAAACAAATCTCCGGAGCCGGATTAGATGTTTTAGAAAACGAGAAGTTCGATACCTATACCACCGCAGAAAAAATGCAACTGGATTGGCTGCTGGAACAGCAAAATGTGATTCTTACACCACATATAGCCGGATACAGCCATGAATCTTTATTTAAAATGTCGGAGGTTCTGTTGCACAAATTGGGGCTGAATTAATCTTTTTTGTTCTGATTTTAATTTATATTTGTACTTCAATACTGCAACGCTTCAGCAAACACTGGGGCGTTGTTATTTTTTTATATTAATACAAAGGAGGTGCATATGAGCGACGTTCAATATGTAACAAAAGAGACATTAGAACTAATGAAGGCAGAATTACAGCATCTTAAAGGTGTTGAAAGGCCAGCAGCTAGCAGAGCCATTGCTGAAGCAAGAGAAAAAGGCGACTTGAAGGAAAATGCAGAATACGATGCTGCTAAAGAAGCACAGGGTTTGCTGGAGGCAAAAATTGCTAACAGGGAAGGTTCTATGGCCAATGTAAGGGTTATAGATGAATCTACGATTGATACCAGCAAAGTTTCCATTTTAACCAAGGTAACATTAACTAATCTTGGAAATAAAAAACAGGTTACTTATAAAATTGTAAGCGAACATGAAGCTGATCTAAAAGCTGGGAAAATATCTGTTACATCACCAATTGGTAAAGGACTTTTGGGTAAAGCTGTTGGCGATACTGCAGAAGTGCAGGCACCCGCAGGAGTTTTAAAATTTAAGATAGAAGAAATTTCAATTTAATAAACCCTGAGCACAAAAAACGGCCCTTCGTCCCGCCTCAGGCGGAACGGGGGCTTTTTTATTTCGTCACGATGTAGCTTTACGAAATCGATTGTGTGTAATTAAAATTGCTTAAAAGACTAGCATCCCCTCCGAAGGGTGAGCAAGGATATACTTATATAAGAAAATTTGGATAAGGGTGGATAGGTTGTGGCTGTAACATTTTTTAATTGTATTCAATCGCTTTTAAATGTTGAGAAGAATAAAATATTATTTATTTTCAGTTAAATCAAAAATATTTGGCGGCATGACTATCTTTTCAAAAATAATAGCAGGAGAAATCCCATCTTACAAAATTGCAGAGAATGAAAAATTCTTTGCCTTCCTTGATATTTTTCCATTGCGAGAAGGACATGTACTGGTTATTCCAAAAAAAGAGACAGATAAACTGTTTGATCTGCCGGATGATTATCTTGGTGAAATGTTATTATTTGCAAAACCTATTGCCTTGGCTATTGAAAAGGCTTTTGATTGTAACCGTTGCGGCATCAGTGTAGTTGGATTAGAGGTACCGCATGCACATATTCATCTTATTCCGATTAACTCCGCTAACGATTTAAACTTTACACAGGCTAAACTAAAAGCAACTGAAGAAAGTTTGAAAAAGGTGCAGGAAAAAATATTGACGAACCTTTGATTATTCTTCCATCATCATAATAATCGCCATCGTTTCAATTCCTTCCCATAAATATTTAACCAACATATTTTCATTTTCTGCATGCTGGTTGTTATCATAGTTGACAACAGGTACAGAAATGACTTTTGCCTTTAATGTTTTTTCAAATAGATAAAGTGGCAAACTTCCTCCCGCCGATGGTAATAATACAACCGGGTAGTTTACCGTTGACTGAACTGCTTTCACTAATCGTTGTACGATGGGTATGTCAAATGGAGTTCTTTGTGCAGGGTAACCATCACCATTTGTTACTTTAATTAGCTTACTGTATTTCAATCTTTCTTCTTCTGTTGGTTCATGGTTTATTACATGAAAACCTTTTGACTCAATATGCTTAACTACTTTACTGATTTGCGATTCCACTTTATTGCCTAACACCAATCTTAAATCCAATGTTGCCTCTGCTTTTGTAGGAATGATATTAGCAGCAAGCTCACCAACATCTGCACTGCGAATTCCATTTATATTTAAGGTAGGTAAATGCAGTAATTCGATAAAGGATTTTCCATTGCCATCTGGTACGGCAATTCCTAATTCCTTTTTCAATGTTTCTTCAATATTCGGAATTTTTTTGATAGCTTCTTTTTCGCTGGCAGAAAGTGGTATCACATCATCATAATATCCGTTAACTAATATGTTGTCTTTTTCATCTTTCATGCTGGCTAATAAATCAACCAGCAGCTTTGCGGGATTTGGAGCCCAGTTACCATAGTTGCCACTATGTAAAGGACGTTTGGCTCCATACACCGTTAAGTCCATGTTCACATCACCACGAACGCCGAAAGTGATAATTTTTTTTCCGGAAACATGCCGGGGACCATCGGCGATTACCCAAAGATCGGCCGCTAATTTTTCTTTATGCTTCGTAAATATTTCATCAAGATGTATAGAACCAAGTTCTTCTTCGGCTTCAAAAAAGAATTTGATATTATGTGTTGGTATATTCCCGGTTTTTATCAATGCGTCATAAGCATTCAGTATTGTCATTATCCCTGCTTTGTCATCCGCACTTCCCCGGCCGGTTAACCTCCATTCAGGGGAAATGCCATTAACAGCCGATACAATTTTTCCTCCTTGCTCAATTGGCTTATCAATAAAAACAGGTTCAAATGGTTTTAAACCACCGGTCCATTTTGCGGGGTTTACAGGTTGGCCGTCATAATGCGCATAGAAAGCTAAGGTAGTTTTGGCACCGGGTACTTTTATTTCGCCAAATACAGCAGGGTTTACATCCGGTGTAGTGCCGGTAAGAAATTCTGCTTTTATTCCCCGCTGCTCCATCATGGCTTTAATGAAAGCAGCATTTCGTAATATATTAACGGTGTCTTTTGTAACGTTAGGAATAGAAACAAACTGCAAATACTCATCCATCAGTATTTTCTCATTCGCTTTGGTATACTGATTTACTTTTTGTTGAGTGGTTTGTGCAAAAGAATTTATAGGCAAAAGCAAACAACACATAATAAAAAGACGGAATAATGTTTTCATAAATCAGTTTTTTTTAATGCTTGGCAAATGTGAAGTAACGTTATTATTTCTTGACCCTTCCCGGATTTTTCTGTATAAATTCATCCCAGCCTTTTAAACCTGCCGTTGCATTTCCAATAAATGAATTTGTTTGAAAATGATGACACATGGCCACTGCCAGTGCATCTGTAGCATCATATTGTTTGCTGGAATGTTTAAAAGAAAGTAATGTTTGCAGCATTTTCATCACTTGTTCCTTATCTGCATTTCCATTTCCCGTTACAGATTGCTTTACTTTTTTGGGAGAATATTCTGTAACTGTAAGTCCGTGCCGCATGGCAGCAGCAATAGCAACACCCTGAGCTCGGCCCAGCTTAAGCATACTTTGAACATTTTTTCCAAAGAAGGGGGCTTCAATAGCAAAATCCGTAGGTTGATATTTGGTAATTAACCCACTTACTGTATTAAAGATCAGTTGTAATTTTTTATAACTGTCTTTTACATTACCGGGTTTTAATACACCTAATTCTAATAAGGTGATAGTATTATTTGTAACCGTAATCAATCCATACCCCATTGCAATAGTGCCGGGATCAATGCCGAGTATTATTTTAGCAGTCTTTTGCAAACAGCAATGTATTTTTACAACACCCCGCCTATATGCGGGCAGGTTAATGAAAGTCAACAAAAATATCAAATTATTTATTAACTACTTCCTTGGCCCTTTATTGTTTATCTGGTTGGCATGGTCTATTTACAGGCAAATAAAAAATCAACCCGGCTTGGAACAGGCATGGCAAGGCATCAAAGAGTCTCTGGGTAGTCCTATGCTTTTTAACCTGATAGTTGTTGTACTATTGATGGTGGCAAACTGGTCTATTGAAGCAGTAAAATGGAGAATTTCTATTAAGGAAATTCAGCGGGTTAGTTTTTTTATAGCATTGCAGGCCGTTTTATCAGGTGTTTCATTTGCTGTAAGTACACCCAACAGAATGGGAGAATATTTGGGAAGAGTGCTGTACATGAATGAAGGGAGCAGGCTAAAAACAATTTCATTAACCATTGTAGGAAGTATCAGTCAATTGATAATTACATTAACAATGGGGCTGATCGGATTGTTGATTTTAAAAAATGGAATAATGGAGCAACACCTTATATCAGCCATGTGGATGAGTGTAATTTTGTATGGGGTAACAGGTGCAATTGTTTTTTTAACACTATTTTATTTTCGATTATCATGGCTTGTAAAAATAGTGGAACGATTACCCGGCAGTCAGCGATTTGCCTATCTTGTAAAGGCTTTGGAGGGTTTTAATGCAACGTTACTGTTGAAGTTATTGTCTTTGTCGCTGTTACGTTTTACCGTTTTCATCGTTCAATATTATATGTTGTTTCGTTTGTTTGATGTTGACATCTTATGGTGGCAGACTTTTTGGACAGTGAGTATTTCGTTCTTAGTAATGGCTGCTATTCCAACAATAGCCATTGCAGAATTGGCACAACGGGGAAAAATACTAATAGCCATTGTAAGTTTGTATACGGCCAACGAATTGGGAATAACATTAGCTACGGCGAGTATCTGGTTTATCAATTTAATAATTCCGGCGGTAGTAGGAAGTTTATTGATTTTAAGAATTAAAAAAATTATGAAAGGAAATAAAGAATATGCGAAAAATTAAATTACTGGCTCCCTTAGCACTTGTATTATTCAGCTTCACAAAAACAGCTGTTACGCCACCGCAAGATAACTTCTGTGGAATAAAAAATGTTGCTTTCAATGTAAAAGAAGAAATTTCGTTTACTGTTTTTTATGCAGTTGCCGGGATTTACGTAAATGCTGGCGCCGCTACTTTTACCAGCAACCTGGAAACAATTAATAACAGGCCTGTTTATCATGTGGCAGGAGAAGGACAAACAAACTCTTCTTACGATTGGATTTATAAAGTAAGAGACAAGTATGAATCTTATATTGATACCGCCACAATGCAGCCTTTGAAATTTATCAGAAATGTAAACGAAGGAGGACATAAAATATACCAGAACATTACATTTAATAAAACCACCAACACGGCAGTTACAGCCGATGGTGTATATAAGGTGCCGGCTTGTGTGCAGGATGTGGTGAGTGCTATGTATTATGCCCGCAATATTGATTTTACTAAGTTAAGGAAGGATGATAAAATACCATTCTCCTTGTTTTTGGATAATGAGGTTTTTAATATGTATATCCGTTATTTAGGTCGGGAAGAAATAAAAACAAAATACGGGAAGTTCAATGCAATAAAAATCAAACCACTTTTATTGAAAGGAACAATATTTGAGGGTGGGGAGAATATGACTGTTTGGGTTTCAGATGATGCGAATCATATTCCTTTAAGAATAGAAAGCCCTATTGTGGTTGGTAAAGTGAAAATAGACATGATGAGTTACAGCAACCTTCGGCATCCGTTAACTTCTCTTATCAAGAGGAAATAAGTAGTCGAAGCTGTCCCTAAAGTTCATAACATAAAATCTCTCTCAAATACGCAGCAAGAAGAATTATTTTCATTATTAGATTTAATGTCTTGCCGGGCTTGACCCGGCATCTTTCCCAAAAAAATTATTTAAAAGATACCAGAGTTTCCAATTCTTGAAACTGGATAAGGTCAGTATCGCTTTTAGGATTGTTAATCTTTTAGAGTCCAATTTAATTGACTCATATGGCTCTCACTTCCTTATATTAACATAAAAAATTGGGCTAATTATCGAATATAAATAGAAAAAAATAATCACTTATATTTCATCCAGTCGGAAAAAATATTTAGGTCGAATTCCTTTTTCTGTTTGCTGCAGATTACAACATTCATAAATCGGATCATGTTCAAAGAAAAGAGTATAGTCCCCTTCAAGAGCCTCCTCTAAAAATGATTTTTTTTCATTCAATGTTGTTAATGGAAACATATCATATGCCATAACGAATGGAATAGGAATATGTCCTTGTGATGGAAGAAGGTCAGCCATATAAACAATTGTTCTATCCTTATACTTAATTTGGGGCAACATCATATTATCTGTATGTCCGCTTACAAAGCGGACAGAAATATTTTCTCCAAAATTCGTTTCACCTAATTTGCCATCTTTAGTTGCTACTACATCTACAAATTTTAACTGACCACTTTCATTAATCGGCAAAATATTTTCTTTCAGAAAAGATGCTTTTTCTCTGTCGTTTGGATGTACAGCCCAATCCCAATGTGCTTTATTGCTCCAGTAAGTGGCATTTTTAAATGCAGGAACTAATTGATCTCCTTCTCTGTTAATGGAACCGCCGCAATGGTCGAAATGAAGATGGGTGAGAAAGGCATCCGTAATATTATCTCTGTGAAAACCATGTTTGGCTAATGATTTGTCTAATGTATCATCACCATGCAGGTGGTAATGACGGAAGAATTTTTCATCCTGCTTATCGCCATTTCCATTATCGATTAAAATTAATCGATTGCCGTCTTCAATCAATAAACATCGCAATGCCCAGGAGCAAAGATTGTTTTCATCTGCAGGGTTAATTTTATTCCACATACTTTTTGGAACTACGCCAAACATAGCACCGCCATCTAATTTAAAATATCCGGTATTAATAGAGTAAAGCTTCATACTATAAAATTAAAAGCATTTTTAAGAAACAAATAGGCAACAAAGTTTAGGGTTCCAAAGTCATCATCGGGGATTTTGGAGCTTTTGCAGCTTTTGTATAAAACAATAATATAAGGCCAATTACGAAAAATATTGCCAAAGCCATTATTGAATTTCTTTGTGAGCCACTTAGTTCTGTTATCAGTCCAAAACTAAATATGCCGATTACAGCCGCCATTTTTTCTGTCACATCATAAAAACTGAAAAAGGAAACGGTGTCTTTTGTTTCCGGCATTAGCTTAGCATAAGTAGAGCGGCTGAGTGATTGAATACCACCCATAATAAATCCTACAGCAGCACCCAATGCATAAAACTCATAAATCCCTCCTTTTGGCAATGTGTAGGCTATAAAGCACATTGCAATCCACAAACTCACCAAAATCATCAATGTTTTTATATTCCCAATTTTTGATGAAAGCCGGGAAATGACAAATGCTCCGGGAATGGCAATTATTTGTATGATAAGAATTGCAACTATAAGATTTTGCGTTGGGATTTCCAGTTCACTTTTACCATATAGAGCTGCTACAAGCATTACTGTTTGCACACCCATATTGAAAAAGAAGAAGGAGGATAAGTATCTTTTTAATACCGGAATTTGTTTTAATTGTGCCCACACTTTTCGCAGCTCCCCATATCCTTTGGATAAAATATGTTGTTGGTCTCCATCACCTGCGGGAACAGGTTTTGGCATGCGACGTAAAGAATACTGACCAAAAGCCCACCACCAGATACCAACTATCAAAAAAGAAATTTGTGAACCTTTGCCTTCTGTGATACCAATTTTATCATGCATTAAAACAAATACAAAACATATTAATTGTAATAAAACACTGCCAACATATCCGTAGGAAAAACCTTTAGCACTAACCCGGTCCCGATCCTCTACAGCAGCAATTTCGGGAAGAAAAGAATTATAAAAAACCTGGCCACCCCAAAACCCCACACAGGCAATGATCATCGCAATAATTCCTAATTCAAGGGTGCTGCCATCGAAAAAATAAAGAATAGCACAAGCCAGACTTCCCATTGTCAGAAAGAAATTCAAAAATTTCTTTTTGTTTCCTTTGTAATCTGCAATGGAGGATAGCAATGGTGACATCACAGCCACAATAAGAAATGCTAAGGCAATAGCATAATTATATAAAGCAGTATTTTCAAAATGCCTTCCTAAAAAGGTTACTGTTGATTTTGAAATACTGGCATCATCTACTGCCACAGCTTCAAAATAAGTGGGAAATATAGTGGAAGTGATAACAAGATTATAGGAAGAACTTGCCCAATCGTACATAGCCCATCCGTTCACTACCTTTTTAGAAGCCGTTTGCATACTTAATGCTTTGTAGTAAAAATAGGGATTTCAATTGCTTTAATAAAAAACCCGTCCGGTCAATGGCGAGACGGGTTGCTATAAATTTAAACAATGATTTATTCCGGATCGTATGTAAATGTTTTAATAGTATTGAATTGTGAATCGGTAAAATCAAATACTAACGGACTTCCTTTAAAAACACCGTCAGATATTGTTGCACACATATCTGTAAGAGTTTGATCAGAAATCTTTGCCGATTTTTCTTCAGAAGATACCATCCGTACCGTATTCAAGCCATTGTCATCTTTTGTTAATTGAAAACTGATGATACTTGTTGGATTCATTTCCTTTTCAAGTAACAGGGCAAGTGCTTCTCCGTCTTCCATGGTTGCTTGTTCTGTTACATACACTTCTATATTTCCAGAAGTTGTTTTCTCACCGTATTTTGACAAATTGGTATTCTCTTTCTCCATTTTTTTAAAATAAACTGTTTGAAGAGGCTTGAACTTATTGGTGGACAGAATCATATTCACAGGCTTGCCATCAAACACATTGGCTGAAATAAGGCCTCCAATTGCTTCAAAGCTTGAAACAGGAATGTCTTTAAATTTTTCTTCGTTCACCACCATCTTACAGTTAATGGTGTCTCCGTCTTTATTCAGTTGAAAGCTTTTTTTGTTGTCCTTAGTTTCTGGGTCTGTATCCAGTTTATAGATATAATCCGCAGTTTTCTGAGCCTGATCCTCAGTAATGCCATCATTATAATATACTTCTATATTACTGCTTTTTACTTTTTTACCATAATTAGTGCAAGAGGTCAGCGTTATGGCTGCCAATAAGAACAAGATAAGTGGTTTCATGTGTGTGTTTTTGTTTTTAGAAAATTGTAATTTGTTACCTACCTGCAAGTAGGCAGATTTTCAAGCTAAAAATTCTCGTTAATTTATAATTGTTGCAAGGCTCATTTCTGGTGTATATTTTTTACATAGTTAGATAAAATTATTCATGTCTATATACCACTTACAGGGGATTTTGAAATTTATTTTGACATATATCCAGTTCCTATGAGTATTAAAAGGGTAATTCCTATAATAATTCTGTAATAACCAAAGAACCGGAAGCCATGTTTTTGCAAAAAACCAATGAAAAACTTAATGGCCAGCAACGCAACAATAAAAGCAACAATATTACCAATGGCAAATAATTTAATTTGTTCAGTAGTTATTGTTTCATACCCTTTTAGCAATTTGTACCCTGTGGCGGCAGCCATTGTTGGCACAGCCAGAAAGAAGGAAAACTCAGCAGCTAAAGTCCTTGTCAGCTTTTGTTGCATACCACCGATAATGCTTGCAGCACTGCGGCTTACTCCCGGTATCATAGCAATGCATTGCCAAAGGCCAATGATAAATGCATTTGGGTAGCTTATTTTTTCATCTTTATCCACCGTGGGAGTTTTAAAAACGGAGTCAATAAACACCAGCACAATTCCGCCTGCAATCAGGGAAATAGCAACAGTCATAGTACTTTCTAAAAGCTCATCTATCTTATCAGAGAAAATAAAACCCAATGCAAGTGCAGGAATAACAGCGACAATAAGTTTGCCATAAAAAGCCCACTTGCCATTTTTTATCGGATCAATGAATTTTTTCCAGTATAAAACAACAACGGCGAGAATAGCTCCTAGCTGAATACCTACTGTAAAAAGCTTTGTAAAATCTGTAGAGGGTATTCCCAGCAGTTTTTCTGTAATGATCATATGGCCGGTGGAAGAGATAGGCAGAAATTCAGTAATGCCTTCTACAATGGCAATGATTACGGCTTCAAGAATACTCATTATAAGTAGTTATTGGTTTTTGGAATGTTGATGAATAAAAGAAGGCGATACAGTTTCCAGCATCGCCTTTTAAAATATTTTTATTCAACAAATTAGCTAACAGTTTCTTTAGCCCGCCCGGATGATCCGTTCGGACGGGGTTTTTTGAAAATAGCAATTACTTCAATTACCAATCCTGCAAGTATCAGAATAGGAGCAATGGTAATTCTTGTGGTGCTGTAAACGGCACTTTTATCAAATACCGTCGGGTCATTATTGCTTTTGCCACCGGATAAAAGGAACATTCCAATTGCTATTACAACAATGCCAATCAGCATCCATTTGTAATTCTCTTTATCAAACATCGAAACATCTTTTGTTGTAATCATTTCTTTCACTTTTGGGTCTGCAATATAAGAAAAAGTTCATAGTTCATGGTTCATTGCTGGGGTTACTATTAACCATAAGCTATGAATTATCAACCATCCATCCATCAATACAAATCATCAAGCTTCATTCTCAGATACTTGATTACACTGCGGTGAGTGCTGAAAACGGTAATGGCAATCCCAATTACGATCAATATCAGGAATAAAAAGATAAGTAATGTATTGTCATGAATAGTTTTCAACCAGTCTACTGAGTTTTCTGCAAAAATAATTACTACATATAATAACGCAGAAGCAATTACACCGCTGATGGCGCCATTGATCACTGCTTTCAAATTAAGCGGCTTGGCAATAAACCATCGGGTTGCACCAACCATCTGCATGGTCTTTATTAAGAAACGGTTGCTAAACATAGCCAGCCTTATTGTATTATCTATCAAAAAGATCACAACAATAGAAATAATAATAACCAATGCCAGCAAGCCAATGCTTACAGATCTTATGTTTTTATTCAACTTATCTACCAATGCCGCCGGATATTTTACATCACTTACATAGGTCTGGCTCTGAATGTCGGCTTGAATTGCCTTCATTGTATCCACCTGCACATATTGCCTTTTTATTTTAAAATAAATGGCATTGGGTAGCGGATTTTCATCAAGCACTTTACTCCAGTCCTCATTTTCTTCTTCCATGTAAATTTTCTTACCCTCTTCCTTCGACACATATTGGATTGATTTCACATACGGTTGTTTGGAGATATAATCCATCAACGCCATACTGTCTTTCGGATTCAGGTCGCCACGCAGATATGCCCTTACCTCCACATTCTCTTTAAAATAATCACCCAGTTTATTCGCATTAATAACCAGCCAGCCGATGATGCCGAGTAAAAACAATACCAGGGTAACACCCAGTATGGACATGAAGTATGAAGGTTTGCCTCTCTTGATGGAAGATTTTCCGGTTTGCGCCATTCTATAGTATTTTGAATTTTATCAGGTTGCCGCCCGCCCGGATTAACAATGTTTTTTATAATATTGAATCGTTCATTCGTTCGGACGGGCAAAAGTAACCAATTCACCTTTACAATCAGTATTTTTGCGACCCGTTTTACCTATCGTCAGGTTAGGTTAAACGATGGTTGCCAGTTCATATTGCCAATTGAATTACAAGAAAATTGTTAAAGAAATTTTGTGACCAGCGAAAGTACTACTAGCATCGCCGGTTGCAATCAAAGATTAGTTCGCAACTTCATCTTCCATTGGAAGATAAAGTGAGAGCCACTCTTCTTCGTTCAGTAACCTGCCTGCCGGCAGCTACCGTGTGGACACAAAATCAGGTAATTTTGTAGTAAAAAATGGACAGAGTAAGTCATAAACCAAACTACGAAAATGTATTTCCAGACGAACGTCTGGACAGGCGGGCA